>JAAUTJ010000198.1 GCA_012031475.1 Leptolyngbyaceae cyanobacterium SM1_3_5
CTCAACAACTGATGGCAGCACAACACCTACTCAAACCACTACTTCGCCAACTGCCGAAACTGCCGCATTGCCTGCGAATATGACAGATTCAGGCGATCCCAAAATCAACATCAACACCGCAATTCTTTCAGAGTTAGACAAGCTCGAAGCTCAGCTTGGCATCCCCGCCTTGTCCAATCAAATTCAGGCAAGCCGTCCGTATGGCAGCACCGAGGATTTGGTGAGTAAAAACGTGTTGACGCAAGAACAATACGACCAGATTAAAGACCAAGTGACGATCGAAGAAATTGAACTCACGGGCGAAGCCAAAGACGTCGATTACTTCACCAAGCTGGCCTTGATGCAGGGACACATGCTTGTGGCGGGCGAACTGCTCCAGCAAAATCTGCCCGATCAAGCCGATCCCCACTTAGGCCATCCGGTCGAAGAAATCTACGTCGATGTGGCCGATCAGCTTCCCGAACGCAACGTGGCCGAGTTCAGCGACGTGCTGACTCGCGTTCAGAATTTGGTGAAAAACAATCCGACCAGTCCTGACGTGCAGCCGGAATATCAAAAAGCCGTCGCCGCTGTGGATGGCGCGATCGCTGCCCTGCCCGAAGCCCAACGCTCCTCGCCTGCGTTTGTCCTGAAAGCGGTCAACGAAATGCTCGACGTGGCGGCAGCAGAATACACCGCAGCCCTCAGCGGCGACAAATTCACCGCAGCGATCGAATATCAAGATTCTCGCGGCTTTGTGATGTATGCCAAAGACACGCTGCTGCCCAAAATCGAAGCGCAACTGACGCAAACGAACGCTAGCTTTGCCCAAGATTTGAAAGCCAAAATGGAAACATTAGCGAAAGCTTGGCCTGCGGCTGTTCCGCCCGCAACCGCCGTCGTTCCCGCTGCGGATCTAGCCAACCAGGTGAAAGCGATCGAACAGGCTTCAGCCTCAGCTAGCTAGCCCATTGAACAGCGCGATCGCAACTGTAGCTCAAGACAGAAATTGCGATCGCGCTAAATAAATTCCTCGATTTCTTCACATCAACTCAATGGATTTTAGTGTTGTTGCCCCAACGTTTTTGATTACGCTGCGCGAAGGCGTTGAAGCGGCGCTGGTCGTCGGAATTGTGCTGGCCTACTTGAAGAAGGCAAAGCGATCGCAACTGAATATTTGGGTCTATGTTGGCATTGGTGCAGGCATTTTTGTGAGCGCTTTAATCGGCGTTTTGTTTAGCTGGATTTTGCAGGCGATGGGGACGCTTGGTCCGGCGGGGGAAGCGGTGATGGAAGGCGTGTTTAGCGTGTTGGCGATCGTGCTTCTCAGTTGGATGCTAGTGTGGATGACGCAGCAGGCGCGATCGATGAAGGGCATGGTGGAAGGTGAAGTTGCTGCTGCTCTAGAGCAAGACAGCACCGCAGCTTGGGGCATTTTCACCTTAATTTTTGTGGCCGTATTGCGGGAAGGATTTGAAACGGTGGTGTTTATCACCGCAAAGTTTCAGCAAGGCTTGCTTCCCGCTTTTGGAGCATTAGCAGGTTTGGCAGTGGCGGCAGGAATTGGTGTCTTAATGTTTCGCTGGGGCGTGAGGATTAATCTGCGCTTATTTTTTAAGGTGATGGGCGCACTGTTGCTGTTGATTATTTCAGGATTAGTCGTCACAGCACTGGGTCATTTTGATGCCGTCATGCAGACACTCTCCAGTCAAAATCGCGCTTCCCAATCGCTCTGTTTCTATTACGAACATTTCACCAGAGTTCACTCTTGCGTGTTGGGACCGGACGTTTGGAATTTGTCAAAAGTATTACCTGAAGACAAGTTGCCTGGCCTATTGCTGAATGCTTTATTTGGCTACAGGCAGCGACTTTATCAGGTGCAGGCGATCGCCTATCTCCTATTCCTTTTCACGATCGGCAGCCTCTATTTTCAAAGTTTGTCGGGTCGCGCTTTCTTTCGCCCCAGTCGCGCCAGTAAGCTTTAATCGTTAGTAGTCGATCGCACATTTCACCACACAGCTTCAGCGCTAGCCTAGAATAAAGTTTGATTGCGATCGCTTATGCTTGACGCTAGCCCGTCTCTTGATCTGCGACAACCGACCATGCTCGATCCCAATCCCAAAATGGAGATTCGCGACCTCTCCAAATCGTTTGCCGCCCAAAATAAAGACCTGCTTGTCCTCGACACCATCAACCTGAAACTGCATCCCCGCGAATTTGTCTGCCTTGTGGGAACGTCTGGCTGCGGCAAATCGACGCTGCTCAACATCGCCGCTGGCCTTGCCACGCCAACATCGGGACAGGTTTTGGTGGATGGGCAATTGGTGACGGGACCGGGAAGCGATCGCGGCATGGTCTTTCAAAACTACACGCTCTATCCCTGGCTGACCGTCGCCCAAAATATCGCCTTTGGGCTGCAACTCAAGCAGATGCCCAAAGCCGAACAGCGCGATCGCGTCAACTATTATCTAAATGTGGTCGGCCTGACGCAGTTCGCCAACGCCCACCCTAAGCAACTTTCGGGCGGCATGAAGCAGCGCGTGGCGATCGCTCGTGCCCTTGCCAACGAGCCGGAAGTGCTACTGATGGATGAGCCGTTTGGCGCACTCGACGCGCAGACCAAAGAGCAGATGCAGCAGTTTCTCCTGACGCTGTGGGAGCAGACGCACACGACGGTTTTGATGATTACGCACGATGTCGAAGAGGCGATCTATCTGTCGCAGCGCATCTACGTGATGAGTGCGCGTCCCGGTCGGCTGAAGCTGGAACTGCCGATCGATCTGCCCATCCCCGCGATCTGGAAGTCAAACTTTCCCCGGAATTTGTCGAAATCAAGCGAGAAGTGCTGCACTCCTTGCGCGAGTAGGCGATCGGTGGAAAACGCCCCCTAAATCCCCCAAAAATGGGGACTTTGAGGATGCTCTGCGGGTGCGATCGGCTTGCCGACACCCTTCTCACAAAAAAGCACCGAAGCGATCGCTCCGATGCCGGGGTGTGTGAGGTTGTGGAGATATTACCGCATTTGGGCAAATCGTTAACTAGGGCGCGAGGGCGTTACCGCGCAGCAAGCTTCCGATCGTCTTTGCCGTAATCTTCAACTGCGTGATCGGATTGGCCGGAACGACCGTTTTGTAGAGATAGCTGTCGAACGTCAGCTTCTGCACGTCGATGTCCGAACACATTTCGACAAACGCCTCTCTAGTCGCGTCCGATCGATAGAAGACGCGCTGCAACAAATCCAGAACCAGATAGGTTGCGCCGTACTGTCGATCCCAGCGCTTCAGGTAGACCTTGAGGTCGGCTTCGGTGGGAATCCGATCGCCACTGTGCGAAAATTCCACGATCGCTTCGGCACACATGCGGGCAGACTTGGCCGCAAAGTAAATGCCTTCGCCCGAAGATTTTCGTCACGGTTCCGGCTGCATCTCCGACCAAGGCAACCCGACCGACAACGCGGCGCGGGCGCGGATGTTCGGGAATCGGGTGCGCTTCCACTTTGATGATTTTGCCGCCTTCCAGCCGCTTGGCAGCGCGAGCGCGAATTCCGGCTTGCAGCTTTTTGATGTCCGCCTTGTGAACTTTCATCGTGCCCGTGCCGACCGCAACGTGGTCGTATTTCGGGAAGACCCAGGCGTAGAAATCGGTCGAAACATCGTTACCCACGTACATTTCGGCCAAATCTTCGTAGTAGGCCATTTTGTCTTCGGGCAGGCTGATCCGCTCTTGGAAGGCGATCGCATAGTTGTAGTCGCCCGCATCGATCGCTTTGGCAATCCGCGAGTTTGCCCCGTCTGCACCGATCACCAAATCCACTTGCAGCGTTTTCGCTGTGCCTTCCAGGTTGCCGCCGGAATGGTCGGCATAGTGGAGCGTGTAGGGGTCGGTGTTGTTAGTCGGAATGTTGAGTCCGTGAACCGTGCCGTTGATCAGCTTGGCTCCGAGCTTGTGGGCGCGATCGCGCATGAAGCCGTCCAGCACTTCGCGGCGGCACATGCCGATACTATTCGTCATCGTTGAGCGTTTGGCCGATGTTGACTTCGACATTGGAGGGCGAAATCATTTTCATTTTGCGGACGCGGCGATCGATGATCTCCGGCGGCAAATCAAACTCGCTCACCATGCACAAGGGAATTGCACCGCCACAGGGTTTGGCGTTGTCCAGCTTGCGCTCAAATAAATAGGTTTCGATTCCCGCTTTTGCTAATGTCTCGGCGGCGGAGGAGCCAGCAGGCCCCGATCCGACAACTGCAACCCGTAGTGCCAAGATTCAAACTCCTAATATCCGCTTAGGCTACGCAAAGCATCGTATCACGGAGCTTTTGGGTACTTCACTGTTCTGTTTCGAGATTGAAACAGAGCTTAATGTTTGAGGTTAAGAATTCGGGGTTAGGAATTGGGAAATGTTGATGAAGGCAGAGGGCAGGAGGAAACACCCGACACCCGACACCCGACACCCGACACCCGACACCCCAATCCCTCCGTTTCCTTTTCCAATTTCGGTGTTAGCCTGAAGCCATTGCGTTAGCCGGAGCCGTTGTGTCTGAAGTGCCGCCCCAAACTGAATCGCTTGGTCGGATGCAGATTTTGCTAGCGATCGGATTGACGGCGATCGTCTTGCTTTGCGTAGCGCGGCTGTGGCTGCTGTTTGACTCGGTGCAACTGCTGGCGATGCGCTGGAGTTTGATCGATCTGGTGGTCGGCGTGGCGATCGGGCTGGGGATCAGCGGGGCGAGCAGCGTGGTCTATCGCTTCTGGCAAAGCTATCGCCAAAGTGCAGATTATTACCTGACGCTGATTGTCAGCCCGCTGGTGTGGCTGGATTTGATGTGGCTGGGTTTGCTGCCCGGAATGAGTGAAGAACTGCTGTTTCGCGGCGTGATGCTGCCTGCGATCGGCCTGAACGAATTTGGAATTTTGATTTCCGCCCTGTGCTTTGGCGTGTTGCACTTCAGCGGCGCAAATCACTGGGCGTATGTGGTCTGGGCGGCGACGATCGGTTTCGTCTTGGGATTTGCGGCGCTGGCAAGCGGAAATTTGCTCGTCCCGATCGCGGCTCACGTCACGACAAACTTACTGTCTAGCTGCATTTGGAAGCGGACGCATCAAGCGGTAGAAGCAAACGGTTAGATCGCGGCGATCGGTTGCAGCATCCCTGCATCAGCCCTCGTGAACAGAGCGCTAGTTCCAGCCTAGAACTTGTAGAATTTGCTCGGCAAGTTTAGCAGGCTTAAACGGCTTGGCAATCATCGCCTTGACGCCCAAATCGGCAAATCGCCGCTGATCCGACACCTGCACTTTTGCCGTCAGCAAAATTACCGGGATGTGCTGCGTGGCTGGATTTGCCTGAAGCTGCTGAAACGTAGCAACGCCGTCCATGTCGGGCATCATCACGTCGAGCAAGATGGCGTCGGGCTGTTCGCTTTCGGCTAAGTTCAACCCTTCTCGGCTCGATCGCGCCACGCAGACATCCAGCCCCGCCATAATTTCCAAGCTCATCTGCGCGATTTCGCGAATGTCATCTTCGTCATCAATTACTAAAACGCGCTTAGCTGCCACGAGCAACCTCCAATAAGTTTTTCACCCCTCGATTGCCCCTAGTGTTCCCCGCTTGAGCGGAAAAACCCGTCGAGGCGATCGGCAGTGCGAGATAAAAGCTGCTGCCCTGCCCGACCTCGCTTTCCACCCAAAGGTGGCCTTGATGCCGATGGGCAATGCTGCGACACAACGTTAAACCAAGTCCGGCTCCGCTTTGGGGGCGAGTGTCCGAAGCGTCAGCCTGCCCAAATCGCTGAAAAATCGCCTCGATCCGATCGGCAGGAATGCCTAGTCCTTGGTCTTTGACTTGAATCACGACATAGGAATCGGCGGACGCAGTGACCGGGGCGGCGGGAAGGGCGGTCGATCGCTGTTCTACGGTTAGCCAGATTGTATCTCCCGCTGCTGAAAATTTGATTGCATTACTCAAAAGGTTCGTCAAAACTTGAGTAATGCGATTAGAATCTGCAAAGATTTCGACAGGTTGCAGGTGCAGTCGCAAATTAATGCTGGCTTGAGCGGCGACGGGCTGCACGGCGATCGCGGCCTGCTCAATCAAATCTACAACCTGACAGGGCTGCGGCACAAGCTCAACCTGCCCAGACGCAAACTCAGCCAGATCAAAAATATTGTTGATCACTCGTACTAAGCGATCGCTGTTGCGAGCCGCCAGTTCCAGGAGCCGCTGGCCGCGATCGGTCAGTTCGCCTAGCTTGCCGCTGAGCAGCAGGTCGATCGAGCCATGCAGCGCGGCGATCGGGGTACGCAGTTCGTGGCTGAGGGTCGAGATCAATTCATCTTTAAGCCGATCGAGATTTTCGTGAGCGGCGCTTCTGACAAGGATAGCAACGCCGCTGATCTGCTGCTGAGCGTGGATGAGTGAAAGCGTCATCCACACTTCGATCGCTTCGCCGTCTTGCGCTGATGTTTGGCGTGATGGTGAGCGATCAATCCAGCCAGCGCTGCTTCGTGCCACAGTCGATCGTCGCTGGGTCGAATCAGCTTGGTCAACGGCTGACCGATCGCTTCTGCTGCACTGTAGCCGTAGATGCGTTCGGCACCACCATTCCAAATCAAGATGCGACCTTCGAGATCAAGGCTGATGATGCCGTCTTCGGTGGCGGTGACGATCGCGGCAAGCTGCTGTTGGGCAAGCTGCTCTCGCTGACAGTAAAGCTGAAATCGCTGCTTAGTAAGCTGTTGTCGAAGCGCAACAAGCTGTTGCTCCTGCTGCACGTAGACCTGCTGCTGCTCGATCGCTTTTTGCTTCATCAGGCAAAGCTGAGCAATTTCCTGGGGCAATCGTGCCAAATCCGTCAGTTCAAGATAATCATCTGCGCCCGCCTTGATCAGCTTGACTGCCTCAACCGCGCTGAGATAGCCAACTACAAGAAACGGTAGGTCGCCAATGGCACGAACTTGCTGCAAGGCCAGCAGCGGATTGATCGCCGGATCGATCGCCTCGACAATCACGGCATCCCAATCTGACAGCAAGGCAACCTCTAAATCGGTCAGTGTGGCGACTGGATGAAGATCTGCACTATCAGCTGCAAGCGTCTGAGCAATCAAAGCATGAGTTGCCTTGGTTGCAGCACATAAAATTTGCAAAGGAGCCATGCTATTAGGAACGCGCAATCGCTCGCGTCAGGAGAACAACGGGGGGAGGACGACTGCCAGAACGAAAGGCGAATAGTGCGATCGCAACGAGCCGAGGAGGACGGGTCGATTGCCAATTAGACGCAGAGTGCCGGGTTAAGCAATCTCAAACAGCGGAGGTGGTTTCGATCAGGAGCTTAAGCCTTTACTTTAGAAAAAGACTGTGGAAAAGTTGGGTACAGTGCCACTTAGAAAGCTCAAAAAGAAACGGCAAAAAAAGCGTTATTTGCTCACGTTTTTGCTCAAAGTTCCCCGACTTTTCCACCTTTACGCTTTAATTTTATAGCTATCCCCTGTTCGATGATAGAGCTAGAGTTGAGTCCCCCTAATCCAATCAGGTTCGACTCAAACGAGATTCAGCAGTGGTGCATCAGGTTATGTCATTTGGCAAGTTCAACGATTCAGATCCATCTGAGTCAATTTTTTCTTCGGTGCGCCCGTCTGGGCAGCATCCCGCGACACTGGCTGACCTCGATCGCCTCATCGCCGAGCGATTTTGCGCCAGTGCGCTCGATCAGATTCTGCTTTATTTAGCGCTCAGCGCCCTGCGTACGAGCGGACATCGACACGGCGCGTTTCTCGATGCGGCGGCAACAGCAGCCAAATGTGCGATTTACACGACCTACATGAAAGAAGGTCAAAATCTGCGGCTGACCGGACAGCTGCACCACATCGAAC
>JAAUTJ010000199.1 GCA_012031475.1 Leptolyngbyaceae cyanobacterium SM1_3_5
CGATTTTTGCGCGGGCTTGTCGAGTTTTTTGTGGAGCGAATTGCCAAACGATTCTTTGCCCAGCAGTGCCGTTTTGGTTTTGTAGCCGATTCGGTGAAAGGTGTTGATGTGGTGGCGTTCTTGTGAGGTTTCAAAGTCGAGTTCGCTGCACAGCGTTTCGTAGCCTCCGACTTTTTCAAATACGCCCGATGTCACCTGGTTATACAGCATCGTGTTGGATTCTGAAGCCGCCGTGTGCTGATACTGCCCGACCCAATAGAGGTGATTGAGCGCAAGCTGCTGAGACGGTGAAGCCGCTTCATACAGCGGAGTTCCGTACAGCGTGGACAGTTCGCGATCGCCCCAATAGTGCTGGCTGTTTTTGCTGTAGTCGAAATTCTTGCCCAGTGTTTCCAAGCGTTCGGTATAGTCCGAATCGACGTTGCTCTGATAGGTTTTTTCAATCAGTTGAACGTGCTTTTTCCCTTTGTGCTGGGGCGCGATCGAAGCGCGTTCTTGGCGCTAGACGTTTCGTTTGTAATGACCATGACATCTCCTCGGTGAATGAAAAATAGGCAGACAAAGAAGCACGATTCAAGCTTGAGGCTTGGACTTTAATTTTGAGCATTGAACTCTGAACTGAGATACTGAACCAGTCCTTCAACAGTGGGATAGTCATACAGCAGCGTCGGCTCAACTTCACGTTCCAGCCAGTCGGACAGGTCGCCCGTTAAACCCACCGCAGCGAGTGAATCGAGACCGTATCGATCGAAGGGAACGGTAATATCTACTTCGTCTGGATCAACTTCCAGCAGATTAGCCAAATAGGAAGTGACCCAGTTCAAAATTTCAGTGTGGGAAGGAATTGATTGCGTGGCGCGATCGACTTCGCCTTCCACGACCAAAACATCCGACTGAACTGATTGATTGCTGTCTTTCATGATGAACACGACTCGTAAAAGGTGAATGATTCTGTTTGAGATAGATGGTCAGCTTAACTTGATCTGCATCTTCACAAATAGCGCCCAAAACAGGTTTAGATCTACTTGTGAGTTTGCAACTTTTGCAATAGAGAATCCACCTCTGTCTGCAAATTCAAAAAGCTCGATACGCCCTGCGGATTTTCGCTCCAGTCGTCGATTATTTCCAGGCTTCCGGTTAGAAATGCGGCTTTGCAGGCGTGACGACGAATCTTTCCGCTTGACGTTTTGGGAATTCGTCCAGTTTTGACCAGCACAACCGCATAAACTTCCAGTCCATGCTGGGCACTCACTGCTTGCCGAATGTTGCTGACAATCGCTTTCACATCCAAATTATTGAGATGGTTGCGATCGATTTCCTGCGCGACAACCAGCTTTTCTGCTCCTTTAAAGTCAACTGAAAAGGCTGCGCCGCTGTTGAGCTTCAAGGCCGGATGGCTTCTAGAAACGGTCAGTTCAATATCTTGCGGATAGTGATTTTGGCCGCGAATAATAATGATGTCTTTGAGCCGTCCGGTAATAAACAGTTCGCCATCTTGCCAAAAACCGAGATCTTCGGTTCTTAAAAAGGGACCTTCCCCCGTATCGGCCAGATGCGCGTGAAACAGTTGCTCGGTCTGGTCGGGCTGATTCCAGTAGCCTTGGGCAATACTGGAACTCGACACCCAAATTTCACCGATCGATCCGGGCGGGCACAGCGTTTTCGTGTTCGGATCAACGATCGCCATCTTTTGATCCAGCCAGCCCCAGCCACAGCCGATGATCGATCGCACATCGTCTTCATCGGTCTGCGCCGTTGCATCCACCACGCGGTTTTGCTCCAGCGCGGCGCTCTGCACTTTTCGCACAGTCGGCAGCGCGGATTTGAAGCCACCAGAAATAATCAGCGTCGATTCGGCCATGCCGTAGCAGGGATAGAACGCCTCGCGCCGAAAGCCGCACTCAGCAAAAGTTTCGGCAAAAGCGTCCAGCGTTTCTGCCCGGACAGGTTCCGCCCCGGTGAAAGCGAGATCCCAACTGCTCAAATCCAGCTTTGCCCGCTGTTCTGGCGAAATCTTTTGCACACACAGATCAAAGGCAAAATTGGGGCCGCCGCTGGTTGTGGCTTTGTAGTGCGAAATGGCTTGCAGCCAGCGCAGCGGCTTTTGCAGAAAGTCAACGGGCGACATCAAGGCAACCGGAAAATTTGCATAGAGCGGCTGCAACACGCCGCCAATCAAGCCCATGTCGTGATAGGGCGGTAGCCAAATAATTCCCTGACTGTCGGGTGTGTGATCAAAACAGTGTTGAATCACGGCGGAATTGTGGAGCAAATTGCCGTGCGTGATCATCACGCCTTTGGGCGTTCCGGTTGAACCGGATGTGTATTGCAAAAAGGCGAGATCGTTGCTGCTCAAATCCGGCTGCTGCCAGGTTTCCGCATCGCTGACTAGTACATCTGTTGCCAACCATTGCATTCCCGAAACATCCAGCGTTTGATTCGCGTCAGCTTGAATGTTGGCTTGGATTGCCGAGGTGGACAAGATAATTTTGGCTTGGGCATCCGTTGCGATCGCCTGCAAGCGCGACAAGTTCTGGTTGCGTCGCGGCGGATAGGCCGGAACCGCAATCACCTTGGCATAGAGACAGCCAAAGAAGGCAGCGATGAAGTCCAAACCCGGAGGATAAAGCAGCAAGGCTCGCTCTCCGGCACTGTTCAGCGCTTGCAGATGAGCCGCGATCGACCGCGCTTTGCGATCGAGTTCGCCATAGGTCAGGGGATTGAGTTCGGTTCCACCCGACAAAAATCGGTAGCCGACGCGATCGGGTTGCTGTTGCGATCGGTAGACCAGCAGATCGACCAGCGTCGAAGCTTGATTTGCAGAATGGTTTGCAGAGTAATTTGCAGAAACAGAGGCCGTTGCGCCAAAGAGACTAGTAGTCACGTTCGGAGTTCCTCGACTGTGTTCTTGAATGGTTGATTTCAAGCGAATGGCTGAAAAGAGCATGAAAAACCGACACTCTTCGACGAGTGCTTTCTGGCTTTCTTCGGTTGTCTCCACCCACTATTCTGGAAACGAATTCAGACTTCAGAAGTACCCGCTAGGGGAATTTCTCAGCCTTAAAGAATTTCGCTTTTTGCAATCGAAAGCCGTCGCCGTTTCTAGCAGTAGAACAACTGGATTTGAATCAGGATGAATTCAACTTCTACTGCTTTAACCAACCACCTGTCAAAGACAAACATCTACGATCTGAGACGCGCCGAATGGTGGAGTTTTTCATAGTCATACTACCTGAGTAGCCTTTTCTAAGAAAGGCAAAGAGCCATTGGCGCTAGGGGGAGATGCAGCATATTTTCATACTTCTAGCGCGAACAATGTTCAAGGTGAACCTGATTTGAGGAGACTAGCTCCCATACAGCGAATTTAATCGAAAAAAGTAGCAGGGCTTAATCGAAACTTGCGTTGGTGATAGGGAATTAACTGGTAAACACACGTTACGTTGCTGACTTGATTCGCGAAAACAATCGATCGAAAATCACCGCTTCACTAACTGCTCGATACAACTCCAAACCTTTTGCTCAAGCGGTCGATACCGATCGAACAAAACAGCTAACTTCGAGATCCACCCCTCAAACAATCACTCTATGGATTGATGATAGGGTGCTGCTCAGCCGCTAACTGACTCAACTAAAGCCAGAATACAGCGTAATTTATCGGAGTGGGGATGTCTTCACATTCTCTTCACACCGATAGTAAGAAATTCTGTGGAAAACACGGGGATTGTATCAAGTAGGGCAATCGCTGCCAGAATATGCGAAAATTCGACGATTTTGCGGCACTCCACCGATCAATCCCCTCAGAATGCAGTATCAAATAATCTTTCGGCGCAGGTGCGATCGCTGACAAGCCAGCCCAAACTGCTTTCACTCACCCGCCTCAATTTGCAAAGGCTCACATCGAAACTGCGTATTAACACTAGTCAGAGCGGAACGATCGCAAGCCCAATGTGCTTTTGGGGCTGGCGGTCGGATAAAGTGGGGTCGATCGTCAAACCAGATCGTCAAACTAGATCGTCAAACCAGATCGTCAAACTAGGTTGAGCCACCGCACCCATGAATTCTTGGATCGTTTGTCACCAGCCAAATCCTCAAGCTCGCCTGCGCCTGTTTTGCTTTCCCTATGCCGGGGCAGGCGCTTCGGTTTTTCAAAGCTGGTCGAGCCAATTGCCGGATGCGATCGAGGTGTGTTCCGTTCAGCTTCCCGGACGAGAACGACGATTTCGAGAGCCGCTTTTCACTGATCTTCCGGCTTTGATTGAGGCTTTAACGCTTGCCTTGCTGCCCAATCTCGATCGACCTTTCGCGTTTTTTGGTCACAGTGTCGGTGCTTTGATCAGCTTTGCAGCGGCGCAGCAGCTTGGGCGATCGCACGGCTTCAGCCCGCTTCACCTGTTTGTTTCCGGGCGGCAGGCTCCTCAGACTGCCGCGCTCAAACCGCCGATTCATCATTTGCCGGATGCCGAATTTATCGAAAAATTGCGCCAGTATAACGGCACACCATCCGCTGTTTTGGAAAATGCGGAACTGATGAGCCTGTTTTTACCGATTCTGCGGGCAGATCTGGCGATCAATGACATTGCCGAATTCGATCGCAATTCGCCGCTGGCCTGCCCAATTTCGGCATTTGGCGGGTTAGAGGACGATTTGGTCAGTCGCGATGGTTTGGCCGCTTGGCGTGAACAAACTGGCGATCGATTTGCCTTACAGATGTTTCCGGGAGACCACTTTTTTTTTGAAGAATCAACAAGCTGCACTGCTCGAAGCGATCGCGCTTAAGTTGTTACCAATCATTCACAAAATTCAAGTTCAGTGAGCCAATACCAAGCGCACTGCCTCCGCCTAGGCGATCGAGTTGGAATCGGCCTATCTTAATCTTTTCTTTCAATTTTGTTAAGCCGAAAAAATAGAAATTGCGGCTGTGCTTTTGATTTTTCTCTTCATCGAAACTTCATCTTCTCAGTTGAATTTATCCGCGATTTCTTTTTTCAAAGCGGCATCTGCGATCGAGCAAATGCTATTTCTAAAGCTAGCAGCGATGCGGAAGTAGGCGTGAAGCGATTGAAGCAGTGAAACATTTTATTAAGGTATTTGTTTTTATTGTTTCATGTGACCCGAACTTCGTGTATGATTCTGTTATCAATCGATCTTCACCGTCAAAACAATCACCCAGCCAGCGTGCCCGTGATTGCGACTGCAACAGGTAAGTGTTGCGCTTGAGAGTTTGTCATCTCTCGCGCCTGAGCATCACCAACTGTTAGTGAAAGTACCCTGCGGGGTACTAGCAAAATTTTTACTGCTCCTGCACCATCGGATAGCAGAGCCATCTGTTTTTCGAGGATGAGCCTGCAAGAAATTGATCTTCCAAACTCTAAGGCGTTCTGAATCTTTCTGAGCGCTGCTATGGCCTCGATCGATTCTGCGGATCAGAATTGATGGTGAAAATGCTGCGTGTTCAATCACGATCGAATCGCGATTGGAGGTTTTGATCATGCAAAGAATCAGGGTGATTCTGACAAGCAGCGATCGCTCAAATGGTTGAATTGATCGAGTCTAGAACACGCTCAACCTGTCTTTCTGTATGTTATTCGCTGCATTGGAACGCTGCTGTATTTGAACTTACCGTTTCGCAGATTTCTTCTAAAGCTTTGGGCAAACTGCTTTGCTTTCTAGCTGATGAAGCCAAAGTCGCTTTCAGTTCACTTCACTTCATTTCTTAGGAGCTTTATATGTCTTTACGCGATCTTTTAACCACAAAATTGTCTCTCGCGGCCAGAGTTCGAGTCACTCGAAGTTTTACGATTCCGATTCCCCTTCCTCCCTTTTCCGTTACCATCGATCAAACCAGAGAATCCAACATCGCTCCAGAATTTCTCGCCATTGATGCGCTGCCCGATATTTTTGCTGGAACCAATGGCAACGATGTGATCGCAGGCAACGCAGGCGGGGCAGATGTCGCGATCCCCGTCAGCTTTCAGGTGACGATTCGGATTCCGTCTGGAATTGACGGTACCAGCAACGAAACCGTCAACGTTGACTTTTCGGTTGCGCTGCCGGACACGGCCAACGATGCGATCTTTGGGTTTGGCGGCAATGATTCGATCGCGGGCGGCGCGGGAACTGATTTCCTCGTCGGTGACAGCTTCTCGCCCACCGATGGCGGCTTTGGCAACGACACAATTAACGGCGATGCCGGAGATGATACGGTGATCGGCGGCGGCGGAGCCGACATCATCAACGGCGGCGATGGCAACGACAATTTGTTTGGCGACTACCTGTTGGGACTGGCGCAAGGCAATCTCAATCTGAACTTTAGCGAATTGCCGATTCCCGGCAGCTTTGGGGATGATGCGGATTTTTCAGATATTTTGGGCGACATCTTTGGCGAACTATTTGGCGATGTTCTAGGCGGAATTTTTGGTGGCATCTTTGGCGGCCTGCTCGATCTATTCTTTGATTTCTCCGGCAACGTTGACCAGATTCGGCTACGGCTGGGCAACTTCAACATCGGCGTTGGCTCTGGAAATGAAGGCGGCGACTTTATTTCGGGCGGCGCGGGAGACGATCGCATCATTGGCGATTCTGGCAACGACAACTTGCAGGGCGATTCTGGCAACGACATCATCCTGGGTGGAGCCGACAGCGATGTCGTTTCCGGTGGCACTGGCGATGACATTTTGATTGGCGATTTCATCCTCAAAGATGGCTTTGCCGTGCCGCTGCAAGGCTTCAACGTCATTACCAATTTCAACGGCACAGGATCAACCACGCTGTTTCCAATCACGTTCAACCTTGGCCCCTCTGGAAACGACACTTTGCTGGGTGGCGATGGCAACGATGTCGCCTTGGGCGATGGGGGCGATGACTTCATCGACGGCGGCGAAGGCAACGACAACCTGATCGGCGGCGCAGACAACGACACGATCAACGGCAGTAACGGCAATGACTTCATCTCCGGCGACTACATTGTGCCCCCCGGATTTGCAATCCCGGAAACAACCTCCACGATCGACCTGGGCCCGGCGGGAAATGACACGATTTCCGGCGGTAACGGCAACGATACAGTTCTCGGTGACGGCGGCAATGACACGATCGATGGTGATGCCGGAAACGACAACCTGATTGGCGGTGCGGGCAGCGACACCGTGCGCGGTGGAACCGGAGACGATTTCATCTCTGGCGACTACATCGTGCCGCAAGGATTTGTGGTTCCAACGACGGACTTGGCGATCGATCTCGGCGCGGTTGGTGGTGACATCATTTCCGGCGGCGATGGTAATGACACGATATTGGGTGACGGCGGCAATGATGTCATTGCTGGAGACGCAGGGGAAGATACGATCGTCGGCGGTTCGGGCAGCGATGAAATTACCGGAGGTGCAGGCAACGATTTCATCACAGGCGACTACATTGTGCCGCCCGGTTTTGAAATTCCCGAAACCGATTTCAGCATTGATTTAGGCGCAGTCGGCAACGATTCGATCTCCGGCGGCGCGGGCAACGACACGATTTTGGGCGATGGCGGTGCAGATTCGATCGACGGCGACGCAGGCGATGACGTTCTTCTGGGTGGTGCAGGACGCGACGACATCAACGGCGGGACGGGCGACGACATCATTGCCGGAGATTATTTAATTCAGCAGGGACAGTTTGGCGTTGACTTGGGCGCAGCAGCAGGCGATCGGATTTCCGGCGGCGCGGGCAACGACATCATCAGCGGTGATGGCGGTGCAGATTCGATCGATGGCGATGAGGGCACAGACGTGATCCTGGGCGGGTCGGGC
>JAAUTJ010000200.1 GCA_012031475.1 Leptolyngbyaceae cyanobacterium SM1_3_5
AGCTCAATAAGGTTAAACCTAGCTCCAAGCAAGCCTAGATTGGCAATCTCCAGCAAACCTTGATGCTTGAGCAGATCGCTTCTTTAGAGTGAAGCATTTTAGAGAGTGAAGCATTTTAGGGTTCCAAATCGATGAGTTCTATCTGTCTGCACCAGTGGAAGCCGTTACGATCGAGAAGCTTGGCACTGCTAGTATTGATGACCGTTGCAAGTTCGGCTTGTCCTGTTCGGGCTGAAGTTTTATCTGCTCAACTGCCTGGACTCGCTCCGGCCACTCCGCTTTTCAATGCGGCTTACACACTGGGAGCGGGCGATCGCATCCGCATCGATATCTTTCAGGTTCCTCAATACAGCGGTGAAAATACAGTCTTGGTGAATGGCTCACTCAATCTGCCCGCTGTGGGCGCGGTTGATGTCAGCGGCCTGACGCTAGAGCAAGCTGCCGCTGCAATCTCAGCGGGCTACTCGCGCATTCTCAGGCGTCCGGCTGTCAATCTCAGCTTGATTGCGCCGCGTCCGGTTCAAGTCGGCGTGGCCGGAGAAGTCGCCCGTCCGGGTTCCTACACGCTCGATAGCCAGACCAATCCGCCTACGCTGACGCAGGTGCTAGAAGCGGCGGGCGGCATTCGACAAGCGGCAGATTTGCGTCGAGTTGAAGTGCGCCGTCCGCAGCGATCGGGTGGGGATCAAATCATTGCGGCGGATCTGATGCAGTTGCTGCAAACTGGCGACCTCAGAAATGATATGGCGCTGCGCGATGGCGACACCATTTTTGTTCCGACTGCAACGGCGATCGATCTGACCGAATCGACTCAACTGGCCGATGCCAGCTTTGCCGCACAAGAAGACGCGCCGATCAACATCGCCGTTGTTGGCGCTGTGTTTCGCCCCGGTCCCTACAGCGTCACCAGCAGCGCCAGAACCGCAGAAGCAGGCGTACCCGGCAGCGCCCAATCGACCGGGCAACTTCCCACCGTGACGCGGGCAATCCAGCTTGCCGGGGGGATCACGCCGCTCGCCAATATTCGCCAGATCCAAATTCGCCGCTTGACGCGATCGGGCACTGAGCAAGTCTTTCAGGTTGATCTCTGGCAGCTTTTGAAGGCGGGCGATCTGGCTCAGGACGCGATTCTGCAAGACCGAGACACCGTGATTGTTCCGCAGGTTGAGAATATTGATGCGGCTGAGGCGGCTGAGGTGGCGGCTGCCAGCTTCTCGCCCGATACGATTCGAGTCAACATTGTCGGTGAAGTAATTCGTCCGGGTGTGATCGAAGTTCCACCCAACACGCCGCTCAACCAAGGGCTGCTGTCGGCGGGCGGCTTCAATAACCGCGCCAGCCGCTCCTCTGTCGAGCTAATTCGCCTCAATCTCAACGGCAGCGTTTCCAGAAGCCGCGTCGAGATTGACTTTACTCAAGGCGTCGATGAAGCAACCAATCCGTCACTCCGCAATGATGATGTGATCGTGGTGGGGCGATCGGACACCGCAGAAATTGGAGACACGCTAGAAACGCTAACCAATCCACTGTCTCGGTTTTTAACGCTGATTGGCATTCCTTTTAACCTGTTTGATCTGTTTTGATAAAAGCTTTTGATTGGTTTTTTGTTGCTCAGTTGAAGGAGTTGAATGACGAGATGCGATCGCAGTTGCTAAATTGAATTGGCAACTGCAAATTACCAGCACCGCTGCTAATTTCTGTTTCAAATTTGTTTGAAAGCCCGTCTTCAAACAACTGCTAAAATAGCTTTACCAATCTGGTTGGTCAACATGAACGCACAGCCTCCAACCACTTCCACCGCACAATTGATTCAAACCTCTGAAGACGAGGGCGGCTTGCAGTTGGGGCAGCTTGTTGGCGCACTTCGCCGCAAAGCTCTACTGATCGCGGGCATCACCACGATCGTGGCAGTTTTGGCTCAGTTCAGAGTTGCGACCGACAAACCCGTTTACAGTGCCGGATTTGAAATTTTAACCAAGTCGGTGACGGTGGAGAGTGAAGTGATCTCTTCGGTTCCCGATACCCTGTCAAACCGACAGCAGCAAACGGCGACGCAGGCAGGTGTCCTAGATGAAACCAAAATTCGAGTCTTATTGAGTCCGAGCCTGCTGTATCCGATCGTGGAACAGCTACAGCCCAAGCATCCCGACTTGGACTATGGGACGCTCGCTGCAAATCTTGCCATCCTGCCCGATAGCGAAGACATTCTCACCGTGACCTACAGCAGCGAAGACCCCAGGCTGGTCAAAGATGTTTTGGATATTGTCTCTGAAGCCTATTTGAGATATAGCTTAGAAGAACGGCAAAAAGATGTCAGCCAGGGAATTGAATTTGTACAAGATCAGTTGCCTGATCTTGAAACGAGAGTTGCAGCGCAGCAGGAGAAGCTAGAGCAGTTCCGGCAAACCTACAACCTGATCGATCCCGATACGCAAGCCAGCCTACTCTCTAATCAGGCAGGCACTTTGGCGCAGCAGCGCTCAGAGGCAGAGACTCAACTGAACGAGGCGCGATCGCTCTACGGTGAACTGCACGAGCAAATCGATCGTCAGTCCGCTGAATCTGCTGCGTCTTCCGCCTTGAGCAACAGCCCTCGCTACCAAAAACTGCTCGATCAGCTTCTCGAAATTGACACGAAGATCGCTCAAGATTCTTCCTTATATCTAGAAGGCAGTCTGGAGATGCAGGTCTTACAGGAGCAGCGACAAAGCCTGCTTCCACTGCTGCAAAGAGAAGGAAGGCGGGTAGAAGCAGAGCTAGCGAGCCAAATTCAAGAATTAGAAAGCCGCACTCAAGCTCTTGCCCAAGCCAATCTCGCCCTCAATCAGAATATCCAGCAGCTTTCCACGATTACCCGCCAATACACGGACATTCAGCGAGAGCTACAGGTTGCAACCGAGAATCTCAATCAGTTTTTGGCAAAGCGAGAAGCGCTGCGAATCGATGCAGCCCAGCGAGAGGTTCCCTGGCAGCTACTCACGCCCCCCGGTGATCCCCAACCCAGTTCAGCTAGCTCAAAGCGCAGCTTGGCTCTCGGAACAATTTTAGGGCTGCTTTTGGGAGTTGGGGCTGCCTTAGCATTAGACAGGCTGAGCAATGTCATTCACACTTCCAAAGAGTTAAAAGACGCAGCGAACCTGCCGCTGCTAGGCGTGATTCCCTTTAGTCAGTCGCTCGGAGCAACCGATGCGCCCGACGAAATTATGATCTGGCTGCAATCTGCGGGTCTGCAAGTGGGGCACGATCGACCGTTTGCCCACTCCAATCACAGCCCGTTTCTAGAGGCATTTCGAGCGCTGGCCGTGAATATTCGCATGAGCAGTCCCGATGCTCGCATCCGATCGATCGCCATTAGCTCAGCCGTGCCCAACAGCGGCAAAACCACGATCGCGTTTTATCTCGCTCAGGCGGTTGCCGGGATGGGGCAGCGTGTCCTGCTGGTTGACACGGATTTGCGCCGCCCCAGCGTCCATTATCGGCTGGGTCTATCAGATACGGCGGGGCTAACGGATGTGATATCGGGCGGCCTTGCCCTCGAAGAGGCGGCTCAGCAAATGCCCTGGGAGAGCAATCTGTTTGTGCTGCCTGCGGGCACAATTCCTCCCGATCCCGCTCGAATTCTTTCCTCGCAGGCAATGAAATCTTTGATTACTCAGAGCCACGAAGCCTTCGATCTGGTCATTTTTGACACGCCGCCGCTGCTGGGGCTAGCCGATACCTATTTGTTTGCCAACTGCACCGACGGTCTTCTGCTGGTCGTCAGGCTGCATCAGCTTAAGCGGGCTTTGCTAGAGCAAACGTTAGAAGATCTGAGAGTGAGCGGCGCACCCGTGCTGGGAACGATCGCCAACGCCTCGAACGAGCGCACCATGAATCTGTACAGCTACTACAACGCTTATGCTCAGCCTGACTCTGCTCGTCAGCCTGACTCCATTTCTGCCAAGGCGCTCACTCCCCAGGGTCGTCTGCAAGACTTCGTGTCGAAGGTCAAACAGATGAAAAATAGACAGCGATCGCAACGACGGCTAAGCTACTTGATTTTCACCAGAAGCGCAGTCCACAAATCGGGCGGAGTAGCATAGCGATCGAGTGTGGCAATTTCATATTTTTCGACTACCTCATCCAGCTTTAAGACAACTTGGTCTCCAACTTGCGGATTGCCACCTTGGGCAGTGAGGCAGCCTTGGGTTCCCCCATTGACCCGATCAAACACATAGTCTACGCCGTTTTGATCGGTCGTGTAGTCATGAAGCTTTTGCCGTTTCGATCGCCAAGGCAGCCGCTTGGTCAAGTTCCGAAAGCTAATGAAACTGTTCGCTCCGGTGTATTCGATCGTCATAGGCTCACCTCTAGGCTTATGTAGTTGGAGCAACCGGGTAGTTGGAGCAACCAGGTAGTTAGAGCAACAGATTGCAAATAGGTTTCAATACAGTAACAGTGTAACCACAGCAACACGGCGAAATATTAAGAAATGTTTTGCAATTGGTTAAATAGGCGATCAGTTGTGTCAGCCTGAACCCGATTAGGCTGGAGAAGCATCAGACTCTTAATCTTTAGAAATAATTCAAGCTGCGATGAATGAGAGCCGCAGGCACGGCGGCTATGAGGTCTGGCAGTACGAAGATGGGTTTGGGCAGCGCGTCAACGGCAAAGCCTGCATGAATCCGGGTTGGCTTCATCCTTCATCCCTACTGCCATAACTCAGATCTGGCATCGGCTGCATGACCCGCCCTGAATTAAAATTCGGGCTAACCGCGCAAGTCACAAAACTGACTGAGCAGCAGGATACGCGGGGGGTGTAATCCGTTGAGCGGTTTTCGCTTTGAGAGCGGAAATTGATTTCCAAAGCGGTGTTGAGATGGGTGCGAAATCTCGATTAACCGTGCTGCAACATCTTTGCAAGTGCTGCTCGATCGAATTGCGCTCACGCAGCATGAGCAATTCGACGATAGAGTTCAGCGTACTGCTGGGCAACCACATCCCACGAATACTGCTGCGCCACAAATGCGCGTGATTTTGCCGTAAAGCTGCGCTGTTCAGTCTCCGACCAATGACTAATCTCTCTCAGCTTGTCCGCCCAGCTTTGAATCGGCTCGACGGGCAAAATCCATCCGGTTACGCCATCAATCACGGCTTCGGGCATTGCGCTTTTGGGCTGAGCCAGCACGGGAATTCCGATCGCGGAAGCTTCCAGGATGGTCAGCGGTAGCCCCTCTAGTTCTGAGGGAAACACCAGCGCGATCGCACTGCCCATCAAGTTTCGCACTTCAGTCCGAGGCAGGTAGCCCAAGAGCTTGACGTTGGAATGCTCCAGTGCTGCCTTGCGATACGTCTCTTCCTCTTGAGGCGTGTAGAAGCCGCCAACCATAACAAAATCGAACTGTGGCAAACAGGCGGCGACCTGCATGAACACATCTGGGCGTTTTGCGAGCCGTCAGCACACCGACAAAGAGTACATAGGGCTGACGAATGCCCAGCTTTTCGAGGTCGGGCGATCGAGCCGCAGTGGGAGAAAAGAACTCTAAGTCAACACCGCTCGGAATTACAGCATCGACGGGGCGAGCAAACTGCGCCTGAATATCGCTAGCAACTGCATGGCTGACAGCCGCCAGCACATCGGCTCGCCGCACCGAAGTCACATACTGACGATAAAATTCATCATCATCATGAGGCTGGATAGGAGCCGTAAACAGGTGAACACACTGCCCAAAACTGCGAGCTTTTGCCAGGGAAGCGGCAAGCAAATTGCGCGGCGTTGCAGAAGCATGGTGAACAATATCAAATCGCCGTTTGAGCAAGTCCGCTGGCGTGATTTGGTGAACGTTAGGCTTTTCCCAAAGTGTTTTGCCAAGCTGCTCATCTTCTTCCGAAACAGGTTTACTAAAGGAGTAAAATTCAATGTCGGGATTGCGTAACGCCAGTTCACGCAGTGAGGTTGAAACCGGAAACTTCCAGCGATCCAAATGAATGGGAAAAACAACTTGCAGCATGAACTAAACTCCATCACGAAGATCTTACCCGTTCAAACTAGAGACGATTCAAACTAGAGGCGATTCAAACTAAAGACAAATAGACGTTTCGCGTTTGTTCGGCACAGCGATCCCAGGAAAACAAGGCGGCTCTCTCGCGGCCACGCTGAATCAAATCTTGCGATCGCACGGATGAATAAACGACCGTTTCTAAAGCATCTGTAATGCTGTCTCGATCGAGAGGATTGAACAATTCAGCCGCCTCTCCAGCAACTTCGGGAAGGCAGCTAGTATTGCTGCAAACAACAGGACAATCGAGTGCCATTGCTTCTAGCAAGGGTATTCCGAAGCCCTCATAAAGGGAGGGATAGACGAAGGCTGACGCGCCTCGGTAAAAGCTTTCTAAGAGAACATCATCACCAAACACTTGCAGAAGCGCTCCTTCGGGAAGTCCTAAATCTTTGGCAGCGGCAAGTTCTGAACCAAAGTTTGGAAAGCCGCCGAAGCAAACCAGTTTAAAGTCTTTTTTTAAGGTTTTAGAGGTTGCAAATGCTTCCAGCAGGCGACCAAAGTTTTTATAGCCAAATCGATCGCCCACATAGAGAATATAAGGCTGTTGGAGCGCCGTTGTCTCCTGTGCTTGATTTTGAGCCGTTCCTAGCGAGCAGCCATGATAGATTACTGAGATTTTGTGCGGCTCCACGCCAAGTAGTTCAATCACATCTCGTTTTGTGTTCTCAGAAATGCAAATTAGATGATCCGCTCGCTGGATGGCGATCGCTCTCGCTTGGATCACGGCATCTTCTGGATAGAACTTTTCGGCAATTAGATCGTGAACGGTGAGAACAATTTTAGAGCTTTTTGGTGCGAGTCGATCGGTTCTGTAAAAGGTTTCATGCACAACTTTAGTTGCGTGGCTGTTCAACCAGAAGGTTGAAAAACCTTATTGAAGTTGTTCAGAATTCTACCGTTTCCAGGAGTCTTTGCAACCGGAAAGCCAGCGACCAAGTTGGAGGGTGCTTGCTTTAAATACTCATTGACATAGGCTCCAGCTACTACTTTGACTTGCAGGTCGCTGTCGTTAAATAATCGAATCGCAAGTTCATAGATATAACGAGAGATGCCACCATATCTTTGCCAATAAAAAATTCCATAATCGTATGCGATTCTCATCCTGTCGTCTATCTCCTTGAGAAAACAGCAGATTCAAACCGAAACTACTTCCTGATAGCTACCAGATTTAACAATGCGGCCTTTCTCTAGCTGATAAATGCAGTCACAGTGTTCGATCGTGCTGAGACGATGGGCAATGATAATGACGGTTTTGATGCCTCCTAAAGACTGAATCGCTTTGCTTACTAGTCGCTCCGTTTCGTTATCAAGGGCGGCAGTTGCCTCGTCTAGTACTAAGATTTCTCGCTCGTGGTAGAGCGCTCTGGCAATGCCAATGCGCTGGCGCTGCCCGCCGGATAGCCGAACGCCTCGTTCGCCAATCACCGTATGAATTCCTTCGGGCAGTTGTTCCGTTAGTTCCAATAGCTGAGCCGTCTCGATCGCCGTTTGCAATCGTTCGGCATCAATGTGAGCATCTGGAACACCGAAAGCAATATTTCGCTCGATCGTGTCATCCATCAAGAAAATAGATTGTGGCACATATCCAATTAGATTTTGCCATGCTCTGATATCGCTGTAGACGGAAACTCCATCGACCTGAATATCACCAGATTGAGGAATTAGAAGCCCCAAAATCACATCTACCAGCGTTGTTTTGCCCGCACCAGAGCGA
>JAAUTJ010000201.1 GCA_012031475.1 Leptolyngbyaceae cyanobacterium SM1_3_5
TGCTCAAAGCGCGATTGCTGCTGTTCATGGTGCTAGCCATAAATTTGTCTCCTGTCAGGGTTTATTAACAACCTTTCCTTTAAAGCTACTGACCGATCGCCACACTTCATCTATCTTTCTGAAGAGGCCAAAACCATTCAATTCTCACGGCATCATAGAAGTAGCGCAAACAGAAGTAGAGCAATGGGAGCGATCGATGGCAACTTGGGACTTGAATCGATTTGTCAAAACGCTGGCCTACTTCGGCAGCATTCCGATCGTCAGCAGCATCGACTGGCTGCAACACCTGCTCGGCAGTCGTCCTGATCCCACCGTTCACTTCAACCTTATAAAGATGACCGTGATTCTACTGATTGGTGAAAGCACCCGTATCGGTCAGCAAGTCATGCAGCAGTTGCAGCAAGCAGGCTACTCCGTCCGCACCTCATCTGGCACGGCTGAGGCGATCGATCCTGACGTGAGTGCGATCGTGTGCTGCACCGACGACCCCGATCAACCCGCGATCGACACTGCCCAAACTAGCACTTCCCAATCGATCTTCGACTTTCGCCAGCCCAACGCGGAAATTGGCGAAGTTTGGGGCGCACTTGATGACGTCGTGATGGGCGGCGTCAGTCAGAGCGGCTTCCGCCTTGACAATGCCTCCGCCTTATTTTCCGGCACGGTGTCAACCGAAAATTCCGGTGGCTTTGCCTCCGTGCGAACCCGCAACTTTGAACCCGCGATCGACCTGTCCGACTTCAGCGGAATCGAACTGCGCGTCAAAGGCGACGGATCGCGCTACAAATTCATGCTTCGCAGCGAAACCCGCTGGGACGGCATCGCCTACTGCGCTTCGTTCGACACGATCGCCAACGAATGGACAACCGTAAAAATTCCGTTTGCCGATTTGATTCCGGTCTTCCGCGCCAAAACCGTCCGCGAAGCAGGCGCGATCGATCCTGGCAAAATTCGATCGATGCAGCTAATGCTCAGTAAATTTGAGTATGACGGTGCGCTCAATCCGCACTTCACATCCGGAATTTTTCAGCTTCAGGTGGAATCGATCGCCGCTTACCGCTCCCAAATTCCGCTGATTCTTGTGAGTTCCACAGGCATCACGCTTCCTGAATCGTTGCCCGAATCGATCGCCCTGCAACTGAAAAAAGTGATTGAAATTCCTGTTTAGCCTGAGCGCGAAGCCATCATTTAACAGCAAGGCGTGAATTCGCTTGATTTTTCTTGTACCACTATTTTCCCTATTTTGCTTCTCTTAGTCATGCACGACATTTTGACTCAACTGTTTGACACTAGCTCGTTTATTCCGCATGGACACTGTTATCTTTGGAAGCCCGGATTAGTCTGGCTGCATTTAATTTCAGATGCCATTATTGCCCTAGCTTACTATTCAATTCCGCTGACGCTGTTTTATTTTGTTCGCAAGCGAAAAGACCTGCCCTTTTACGGCATATTTCTGTTATTTGCAGCCTTTATTATTTTTTGTGGAACAACTCATATTGTTTCAATTTGGACGCTTTGGTATCCGACCTACTGGATCTCTGGTCTGATTAAAGCTGGAACTGCGGTGATTTCCTTGTTCACGGCGATCGAACTGATTCCCCTCGTTCCCCAAGCGCTTGCTTTACCCAGTCCGACACAGCTTCAAGAAGCAAATGAAGCACTCCACAGCGAAATTGATGAACGGTTGCGAATTGAGAAAGAACTCAGACAGCTTCAAGACGAATTGGAACAGCGTGTTCAAACTCGCACCGCTGAATTAGTTCAACTGAACCAACAGCTTCAGCAGGAAATTGATGAACGGCAAAGAGCCGAAGCCGATCGCGATCGCGTCCTCAAACGAGAGCAAGCGGCTCGTGCCGAAGCCGAAGCCGCCAATCGAATCAAAGATGAATTTCTGGCGGTTCTTTCACATGAACTCAGAACGCCACTCAGTCCAATTCTCGGCTGGGTGCGAATGCTGCAAAGCGGAACGTTAGATGCTCAAAAGCAAGCGATCGGATTGGAAACGATCGAACGTAACGCCAAGCTTCAAACCCAATTAATTGAAGATTTGCTCGATATTTCGCGAATTTTGCAAGGCAAATTAACGCTGGATGTCAAACCTGTTGATTTAGCAAACGTCATTTCAGCCGCAAAAGAAACGATCCTGTTAGCCGCAGAAGCAAAATCCATTCAAATTCAAACCGAGCTAGAATCACCTGGCCGATTTGCGCTTGGCGATCCGAATCGTTTACAGCAAGTTATCTGGAATTTGCTTTCCAATGCAGTGAAGTTTACGCCCGCTGACGGGCAGATTCAGATTAAGTTGACCTATGAAGAAACGATCGCTCAAATTACGGTTAAAGATAGCGGAAAAGGTATTAGTTCCGAGTTTTTGCCGTATGTTTTTGAATATTTTCGACAGGCCGATAGCTCAATTACTCGTCGGTTTGGCGGGTTAGGATTGGGCTTAGCGATCGCACGGCAAATCGTCGAACTGCACGGCGGTACTGTCACCGCAGGAAGCGCAGGTGAAGGGCAAGGCGCAACGTTTATTGTGCAGTTGCCGCTGCCTAAAGTTGCATCTGTTCGCAATCCGATCGACCGATCCCCGCTTCGTTATTCAAATTTAAGCGGCGTGGATGTGTTAGTTGTGGAAGATGAGTCGGATACGCGAGAATTGATTAAAATTATTCTGGAAGAGTACGGCGCAACGGTGACAGCAGTTGCTTCTGCGGAAGAAGCATTGCTCGCGTTCATACAGCGATCGCCTGATATTTTAGTCAGCGATATTGGAATGCCCGATATTGATGGCTACAGCTTCATCAGTCAGATTCGATTGATGCAGGAACCGCACAAAAATATGACTCCGGCGATCGCACTTACCGCGTATGCAGGCGCATACAATCAGCAACAAGCGCTTCAGGCTGGCTTTCAAACGCACTTAGCCAAGCCTGTTGATCCTGAAGTATTAGCAAAGGCAATTTCGAGTTTGGTGAACCAGTCCATTCACCAAAAAGCGTGATCAAGGCAAATACTTTTGCACCACGTCCCAACCTGTTAGCGAAACTCGTACAAACCCAATTAACAGCATCAGTCCGGTGAGCCAGTGCAGCGGTCGTGCCCAGGGTCGCTGTGGACTAATTTGGGTTGCGCTCCAAGCTGACGCTGCGGTTAAAAGCGTGGCGTCAATGCCAGCAGCGAGGTGAGATGAATGGCCGAGGCTGCCGTAGTGACCGATCGTGCCAACAATGCCGATCGCCAGCAGCAGCAGCACCAGCACGACTAAACTGCTACCCAACCCGATATGCGTCCAGCGCAGCCAGCTTGGACGCGCTACCCAATTTAGGCGTGGGTGACTGGTCGCCAGCCAAACGCCGCTCACGGACAGCAGCAGATAGGCCGCGATCGCCAAGCCCATTGCCCAAGCTGCAACTCGCCACAGCCAAATAAAAGAAGGAAGATCCACGTCACTCCACAATGCACGTCATTCCTTCATTATGCCGTTTGCAGAATCTTGAAGTGACAACAGCATAAAACGAGCTTCCGACAATTTTTTAAGCTGGATTTGAAATTTTTTATTTTTTGTTTTATTAAGTTGGCGATCGAAACAGTTTTGAAATCATTCAAATTCAATTGCCCATCATCAAAGCACTATTAACACTAACAGAATTCAAAGTAACCAATCTGAACTCCAATTTGTGGGAACGCCCTGAGAGAGCAAGGATTCAATTCGATCGAAATAAAGTTTTGCGGTTTTATCTTCAGCATGAACGGCTAACACCTGTTCAAAGCAGGCTTTCGCATCCGTGAAGGCGCGATCGAAATAGTATTGAATTCCCTGTTCAAATTGCGGGAGCGTTTGCAGTTTTCGATCGCGACTCATTTCCGGTTCGGCATCTAGAACTTCATAGACGGCGATCGGTTCTGTGCGGCCTTTCACGATCGTGCTGGCTAGAAATCGCACCTGGCAAGCTTCTGGTCGGCTCAGATGCTCTAACGTTTGACCTGTGACTAACATCGAACTGCCGTAAACTTTTGTCAATCCTTCCAGCCGCGCCGTTAAATTTACATTGTCTGAAAACGCATCGCCCTGAATTCGATTGCTTTCGCCCACCATTCCTAACATCATTGAGCCAACGTGAATACCAATGCCAATTTGAATCGGTCGATCGCCCCTCGATCGCCGCTGTTCGTTGTATTCTTGAACGCGCTGATGTTTTGCAATTCCCGCCGCCAGCGCATCATCCGCCCCGTCTGGAAAAACGGCCATCATGCCATCTCCCAAAAACTTGACAATGATGCCGTAGTGATTGCGAATTTCCGGACTGACACGCTTCAGATAAGCGTTAATGAAGTCAAAGTTTTCGCGCGGCGTCATGCTTTCAGAAATTGTCGTGAACGATCGAATATCGCTGAACATTACGGCCATAATTTTGCTGACATAATCGCCAAGCTGTACGTCAATTACACTATCTTTACGCAGAAATTGGAGATATTCACCCGGAAAAAACCGCGCCAAAGAATCTTTTAATCGCTCCAGTTCAACTTCACGCACCTTGATCGTTTTCACCATCTGCGTAAACACTCGCGCTAGCTGTCCTAGTTCATCTTCACGCTCGATCACATCCTCCAGTTTTGCTGGTTCAAATGCATTTTGCTCGACTGCAAATGCCGCATCGGTGATTCTACCAACCTGTTCAATATAAAGTGCTTGTCGCTCATTCTCATTCCGCAGTTGCGCTTCCGCTTCCTGCCGCTTTTGTAAGTTTGTATAGGCTCTAGAGTGATAGCGAATTCGCGCCAATAATTCAACGCGATCGGGCAGTTTCACCAAATAGTCGTTTGCGCCGTATTCAAACGCTTGCGCTTTAATAACCGGATCTTCTTTGCTCGACAAAACAATCAGCGGAATTTGATGCGTAGGTGCATCGATCGATCGCAGCAACCGCACTAGCAGCAGTCCGGCCATTTGTGGCATGACTAAATCTTGCAGAATTACCGTTGGCTGACAGGATTTCGCCACTTTCAAAGCTTGCAGCGGATCGTCACAGTAGTGAAAAGTGATATCCGTTTCAGTTGCCAGCATTTGCTGTACAGCTTCTGCAATAATCGTTTGATCGTCAATTAACAAGACAGTAATTGGGTCACTCATAGCCTGATTAGTGCTTCAAAGCAGTGCTGTGTAACAGCAGGGAGGCGATCGCTTCTGGGTTCATCACCTCAGAGGCAGCATTCAGTTCCACTGCGGCTTTGGGCATTCCATACACAACGCAGCTTGCTTGATCTTGGGCGATCGTTTGCCAGCCACGCTGTCGCAATAAACTCAATCCTTCCGCACCATCTCGTCCCATTCCAGTCAGCAACATCGCCGTTCCTCTCGCGTTCCAAAATTGAGCAATACTTTTGAAAAAAACATCGACAGAGGGACGGTAGGGATAGTGAGTTGGCTCTTTCACATAGGCTAAAGTGCGATCGAACTGCAAGGCTAAGTGATCGTCGGTTACTGCAACCAAAGCTAAACTTTTCTCAGGGCGATCGCCCACTTCTGCTTTCTTCACTTTTAGGGCAGTTTGATGGTCGAGCCAGTCAATCAATCCGGGAGCAAACTGTGCGTCCACATGCTGAATAATCACGATCGCAGCGCGAAAATCTTTGGGCAGCGGTGCAAGAATTGTGGCAAGCGCTTTGGGGCCACCTGTGGAAGATCCGATCGCAATAAGCGGCGGCAAGAGAGCAGAAATGGAAGTGGGGGAGTGGGGGAGTGATGGGGTAGATGGGATGTGAGCAGGTTTGCGAATTAGCTTTTCGATCGTGGCGATTTTTCGCAATAGCGATTGTGTGACTTCAGGGCTACCGTAGCTGCCTAAAACCGGAGTGTTGACGGCATCTAAAGCACCATAACTCATTGCTTCGTAAACTTTGGCGGCATTTTGCTTTACGTCAACAGTAACGATGAGAATGGCGCAGGGCGATCGCTTCATAATTTGACGAGTGGCTTCAACGCCGTCCATCACAGGCATCAGCAGATCCATTAACACTAAGTCTGGCAAATCTTGGCTGCATTTTGTCACCGCTTCCGCGCCATTTTTTGCCATCCAAACGACTCGATGTTCCGCAACGGTGAGCAGCACTCTCCGCATCGCTTCAGTTGCAATAATTGAATCATTAACAATCGCAATTCGCATGTTATTCACCAATCAAATCGACAACAGCGCGAATTAGCGTGTCATCATGAAAACTATTTTTCGTTAGATAGTAATCTGCCCCTGCTTCTAACCCTTGAATCCGATCGTCTTCTCGATCGCGATACGACACGACAATCACGGGAATCGACTGAAAGCGCGAATGTCGCTTCATTTCTTGAATCAGTTCAATTCCGTTCATGCGCGGCATATCAATGTCGCTAATCACTAAATCATACGGATAAGAGCGCACTGCGTTCCAGCCTTCCATGCCGTCCACTGCTACATCTACCCGATAGCCACGATTTTGTAGCAGTTTGCGCTCCATTTCTCGCACCGTAATCGAATCATCCACTACTAAAACGCGCTTGGCACTTTCCGCCTTGGGCGATCGCGTTTCACTTCTTTTGGCGATGCGTTCTTTTCCAAGCAAATTGTTAAGCGATCGCATCAGATCCGACACATCCAAAATCAGCACCAGCGATCTATTGGGCATCAAGGCGGCGGCTGAGATATCTTGAACTTTTCCCAGACGTGAATCGAGCGGCCGCACGACTAATTCACGCTCCCCTAAACAGCGATCGACAATTAGTCCATAGGTGCTAATTTGATCGCTGAGAATAACGACCCAAAACGGTTCGGACGGTGAATTAGGCGCGGGTAAATCAAGAACTTGATACAGCGGAACTAAGCCAATATTCTCGCGATCGAGCGTAAAATATTGGCAGTTTTCAACAGTGGAAAGATCACTTGATTGAAGCGTAACAATTCGATCGATGCGTGACAAAGGAAAGGCATAGGCTTCTCCGGCAACTTCCACCAATAGCGTCCGCACCACTGATAAAGTTAGCGGGAGTTGAAAATGAAAAGTTGTCCCTTTTCCGGGTCGTGATATGACGCGAACTGTGCCGCCGACTTCTTGCGCCATGCTTTTGGCAATGTCTAGGCCAATGCCACGTCCCGAAATTTCTGTCACCTGATTCGCTAAAGAAAATCCAGGCAAAAACAGAAATTCCAGCAGTTCAGAATCAGTTAATTTTGCGGCTAAATCTGGCGGAACAAGCTGCTTTTGAATCACTCGCTGACGCAGTTTTTGCCCATCAATTCCCTTGCCATCATCCGCGATCGTAATTGCCAACATGCCGCCACGATGAATGGCTTCGAGGCGAATGCGGCCTTCGGCAGGCTTTCCGACTGCAATTCGATCGGCGGGCGATTCAATGCCGTGATCGATCGCATTGCGGAGAATATGCGTAATTGGCGCTTCCAACTTCATGAGAATATCGCGATCGACTTCGGTTGTTTTACCGATAATCTCTAGTCTCGCCTGCTTATCCAAGCTGCGGCTCAAATCGCGCACCATTCGCGAAAAACTTTGCACACCTTCCTCAAACGGACGCATATGCGAAGCAATCACCTCGCGATACAGCCGATCGGACAAATTCGTGGTGCGGCGAATGAACTCTTCCAGTTCCGCAACGCGATCGCCAAGCAGGTTACGGCAGTATTGTTCCTGACGGCGAATCGATTCGACCAGGCGATCGATCGATCGATAGAATCACCGGAGTCGTTTGCTA
>JAAUTJ010000202.1 GCA_012031475.1 Leptolyngbyaceae cyanobacterium SM1_3_5
GAGACGCGAGATCTCGCGTCTGTACGGTTTTGGTCAGAAAAGGGGGGCGATCTGCGATCGAGTGGGATATGGCGCTCGATCGCTGAATCTAGCGGGTTGAGCGGCAGTTGAAACCCTGAGATCGCCATTCTTGCTTGTGCCATCTCACCAACTGAAACCTGCCGCTGTAAACTCGTGGCGGCATTGGGTATGCTGGCATTGGGTTTTTCTTTGGAGCTTGACTTGTGTTGACTAGAAAACGGCCAGCCGCGACGCAGCCGATCGATTCCGCCCCCAGGCTTGTATCGAGCAAGCATCTCGATTTGGTGCTGCTGGCCTGCTGTTCTTGCCTGCTGACGGTCATGTGCCATTCAACAGCGAATTTGCTGCCCCAAAGCGCCACCAGTGCAGCGATCGGATCTTCACCCGCCGCCAGTGCTGGACAAACCAATTTTTACGTGCGATCGGCTTTGCTGTCGGCCTATCAAAGCAAAGGCAAATCTGAAAGCAAAGACAGCTAGGCGGGTGGCTTCGTGCCGTGTGTCGGGCAGGGCGGAGCCGAAATCGATCGATCGAGCCATCCGGTCGCCTGTTGAAGTCGTGCCAGCGCTTCTTCCGGCTGGTCTTTGAGCAGATAAACGAGGGCGATCGCCGCCTGTTCGCTCGATCGCGCTTTGCGATTCGACTTGAGCCGATGCCAATCGTTCGGTCGAATTGCCAATCGTTCCGCCAGAACTTGCGCGAGTTCGATCGTATCAACTTGGCTGAGGTCGTGCTGGCGCGGGGCAGCGATCGGAACAGCACCGACAGAAGGAAGATTTGACATAGGAGAAGCGATCGAGGTTTGCCTTTAGGCTACCAAACTCAAGCCGCAAATCGCGAGCAACTGTTGGATGCCCCCTCACCTTGTTGCGATTTTTAAACTCGGTTGAACAATTTCGCAGGCTGGAGTGGTTGATTTTCCGTTCGGTTTTTTGATTAAGGAAAATAACGGTCGAACAGTTTGTTGTTACAAAACTACAAAAACATGACTTTTTTGTGAAAAACGATTGAACAATTTGCGAAAGCTTTGCAGAGCAAGGTTTTCAAGCTTCGGCATCAAATAGAAATTCTGATCGTACTCATGCTTCAGCGCCTTCCACTTCGATCGCATTGAAGAATGCCTGCTCAGTAGCGACCAATTGTTTTCTTTCGATGTAGCGCCGAAAGAGCAAGGGCAATTGAAGCGGCATTGTTAGGAGGCGCAATCGCTGTATAAACTGCTACACACCCTTTCTAATTCAGATTCTGCCTAGTGAAGATTGATTACGAATAGATGATAGTCCCTTAATTCAACATCTTTTCGATGCTAACGGCTCGCTGTCAATGAAGGTTTGTATGGGAGTTTTGGCATAGCAATACGGCGTTGAGTAAACAACACTAAGAGTCGTTAAAGCGTGAATCTACCATCCTTAACGACATCTCAGCTTTGCAGTTTTGTCAAACAGGCAGTGATTAATGGCTAGTAACCGGAATCAACATCGATCGCGCCCAATAGTTCTAATGCCGATCGATCGCTGTCGGTTAACCCCGTCACACCAGTAATGTTCATGCGTTCATAAGGTTTTGGATTGCTCAAAGTGTCTCGCAGTTCTTGATTTTGCCAATTCCAAACTTTCACGGCTTCGTCTTCGCCGCCACTAAACATAAATCGATCGTCGAAACTAAACGCGAGGCTGTAGAATTTGCTGATGCTGATTGATTTGAATATGATCTTTAGATTGAGCTTTGATTAGCGCATGATGATTAAAAAGGTTCAGCCCTTGGTCTTGGAGTTCTTGCTCAATTCGATCGAGCAACCACTGCGTGATCGATTCCATAACCAGCGGTTGAAGTGTATAATCTTCGCTGCTTTTTCAACTAAAGATCGCTGTTCTAGGGTCTGTTTAAAACTATAACCACATCATGATTGAGGCGATCGTCACTACGAAAAACTGAGGAATTACGGCCTCATTGCCGCCGAATTCTGTCCGGAGTGTTGGTATCAAGAACTAGAGCAAGAACGAGATCAGCTTGTGAGTCAAAGGCTCTCTCAATTTAGAACAGAACTTGCCAATCTCCGCAGCATAAAACCTCCTGTGAGCGAAATCGGCGCTCCTTATCAAGTCGCAACGCGACAGCGACACTGGCTTGACCAAAACATCGATCGGTTAGAAGCCGAGCGAGACCAAGAAATCGAGTTGATTCTCAGTCGATACGCTACGTTGATGCAGCGATGTCAACACCAAATTAACTACTCTAAAGTTCGGATTGATGAAGCTTGCCAGCGCAACCAGAATCAGTCTATTCAGCAGACATCTTGAGCTGCCACAACAAATTCTCACTGAATTTAGGAGAACACTGTGATGACTCGATCACTGATTGGATTGGTAATCATTTCAACATTTCTCGTTGCAACAAATCCATCTCACAGAGACTATGACGACTATGTTGTAAAAACAATGCAAGCTCAGTGTCAGCATGAATCGCTGCTTATGCCTGAAAAGCTAGCTTGTGGCGCATTCAACACTGCACCACACTTCTGAAAAACCGACATTGTTCAAATTTATAGTCAACGTCACAACTACTTACTCTTTAGTGCTTACAGTCTCAATCTTGGCACTATCCATTATCACTGTATTGGAATTGGTGGACACTTTTTTCAGTATGAAACGTTGAGAGAGACGCCCCTGCTTGACTAATATTTCTTTTTTACTTCAAGGTGAAAAACCTCGACAAAATCTGCAAAGTCACACTCTGAATGTCTCTCACACGCATTTCTTAACATCGACCTCTGGACGCCGGACACCACCTGAGTTTTGATGAAGGGTGTAGTGAATCCTCAGAACTGGACAGTGAACAGCAAGTACACTGAATCCAGCAAGGAGATCCCATCATGGCCGCCAATCCACGCAAGTACACCGCCCAGTTCAAGGCCAAAGTCGTCCTTGAAGTATTACAGGGCGAGAAAAGTCCTGCCGATGCCTGCCGCACCTACAAATTGCACAATTCGGTTTTAACCCGATAGAAACGTGAATTTGTAGAGCATTCTCATCAAGTCTTTGAAGTGCCGCAACAGGTGGTTCAAGAGGAAGGCAAAGTGGCGGAACTCGAACGCATGGTGGGGCAACGAACGGGTGCAGCTCGAAATTGCAAACCAGGCATCGAAGCTCTTGAACGGAGGCAAAGATGTGAACTGGCAAAAGCGATGAGTCAAGAGTATCCAGTGACAATATTGTGCCAAGTCTTTGAAGTCAATCGCAGCAGGTTCTATTATCAATCAACTCAAAAGTCTGAAGATCAGATCAAGGACTCAATCGCGCTTCTTGCTGCCGAGCATCCGACCTATGGATATCGACGCATGACAGCGATGCTGCATCGACAAGGGCAACAGGTTAACAACAAGCGAGTGCTACGGCTGATGCGTGAGTTGAGTTTGGTGGGCAAGCAACCGAAAAGAGGCTGCCGTACCACCAACAGCGACCATGCCTTTCAGCGGCATCCCAACCGGGTCGAGAGGCTGAGCATTGAACGACCAAACCAAGTGTGGGTGGGCGACATCACATACATTCGCTTGGGCAGTGAGTTTATCTATCTCGCCGTGTTAATGGACGTATTTACTCAGAGTATTCGCGGTTGGCAACTGGGACGGAGTTTGGAATGCGACTTAACCATTGTGGCGCTCAAACGCGCATTCGTGGGCGGCAAACTTGAAATTCATCACACCGATCAAGGGGTGCAGTATGCGGCAAAGCCTACACACGACTACTCGAAAACCAAAGCGTTGCTATCAGCATGGCAGAGATTGGAGAGCCAACACAAAATGGTTATGCAGAGCGGTTGATGCGAACAATTAAGGAAGAGGAGGTAGATTTATCGGAGTATCGCAACTTCGCTGAGGCTTATGAGCAAATTGGAAGATTTTTAGACGAGGTTTACACGAAAAAACGGATTCATTCTTCATTGGGCTACCTCACACCAATGGAGTTTGAAAATCAATGGAATGACCAACAAAAACCAAAGAAAAAGAAACAAAAACAACCGCAAGTCGTACAATACAGAAGCAGGAACAAGGTTTGAGTGAGAGCAGCCCATCCTGTGTCTAGTTTTAGGGATTCACTACACGATCGCTGGACTCCCACAACCGGAACAATTGGCTGTCGCAGGAGCAGCGATCGAGCAGATGGCAGATCTCCATGCTTTGCGCTTCAATCTGCTGATCAAACTGTGGGAAGAGCAGGATCTGCTTGCGGAGGATACGGTGCCTGTTGTGAATGTCGAAGTGCTAGAGGCGTGGATCAGACAATCGATGTCGGTCGATCTCGATGCGCTGGTGGAACAACCGCAAGCAAAGCGCCAGCGAAAAGTATCTAGCCCAACCAACTCGATTGTCGCTATTGTCGAAACCGAGGCAATTTTGCAAATGGTAAATGCGATCGAATCCCACCATCAGCAGATGATTCAAGACTTAGCGGGCGAAGAAGATCCGGCACGTTGGGCGAGGGCGATCGCTGACTGGATGGCTGACCACAAGCCCAATCAGCAAGTCGAGTTGGGTGAGTTGCTTCGCGAACTGCAGATGCCTTTGGTCGAACTTTGGTTCGGAGCGTTATTGGGTGAGTTTGAACTAGAGCAGCAGGGCGAGTTCTATGAAGCTGAAGTTTTACTTCGCTGTTGAGCGTTAGCAGAACATTCACAATCCACCCCGTTAGCTAATTGCATCGATTTGATAATGCTTCAACCACCTCAGCCATTGTGATTGCAACCGCAGGTCGAAGTTGCAAGCTTAGTGAGTCACCCATTCAATGGAACTGTCGAGCAAAGAGGCTCAAAGTCATTGGGGAGTGAGTCTAAATTTGCCAGATTCCCATGAAAGTATTTCGCTAGCAGAACTTGAGTCAGGGCATAGGCTTTGATTTGATCGTAATCATCCTGTCTGCCGCTCACTCCTAAGTAAGGAGCAGGGTGAATCACGTAGCCAAAGAGCAGTTGACAGTCTTCTGCATATTTTCTGGCGTCCAGAACGTGATAGTGCCACACCTGCTCAATCTCTGACGATGGAATCAACTGGAGATGAGGATAACAATCGACTAGATATAGCCCTACGCAAGTACGTTAGGACAATGCTTAAACGCGGCATCCACACAATCGCGAAAACTGTCAAACTCACTCATGCGCTGTCGCATCCAGTTCTTCAAAACGCTCCACCACCGTTCAATCTTGTTTAAGTCGGGCGAATACGGCGGTAAGTACCACAGTTCACATCCCGCTTGCGCCACGAGTTCATCAATCACGCAAGAGCGATGAAAACTGGCATTGTCAATCACGATCACACTGCCCGGTTGTAGTTGGGGTAGCAGCGATTGCTCCAACCACATCTCAAACAAATCTCGATTACAGGCTCCGGTAAATGTCATTGGTGCAATCAATTGGCCTTGCACCAGCGCAGCGATCCAACTGACTCGTTCGGTGCGTTTGCCGCTCTTGAGGGCATGGAAGCGTTGTCCAATCTCACAGTAGCCGTAGGGATAGTCTTCGCGGTTGTCAATGCCTGCTTCATCAATGTAGATGACTAGCTCACTCGGTTTGGTTTTCAAGCGCTCTTGGAATTCACGTCGCTTCACTTCGTCGCGTTCCGGATAGCCGTAAGTCTTTTTCTTCGACTGATACCCAGTTTCTTGAGCGCATCACTGATGTTTTGTTGCGTCACGCCCTCACCCCACACTTTTGCCATCTGCGCTTGGGTTTTGTCCCCATGTTCTTTGACAAATGCGGCAAAGCGGTTCCAATCGGTGATCTTGTGTCTACTGCCTGTTTGGAAGTGGGTGATCGCTTGATAGTCCCCGGTTTCCTGCTTGCGTTTGAGCCACAAATCGAGTGTATTGCGACTAATCTTCAACATTTGACAGACCTTAGTTTTCGGTTCACCTCGGCCAATCGCCTCGATTGCTTTGGTACGAAGGTCATAACTGTAGGGGGCTGACATGAGCGTTCTCACTACTCTTCGTTTCTACTATAGCGTCCTAACTCATTCTCGTAGGGCTATATCGAGCGATTGCCACCCGCTACGACAAGCTGGCAGAAACGTTTCTCAGTGCTATCTATATGGCGGCTACCGTCATCTGGCTGAATTGATGACACGCCCTAGGATTTGGCATTGGTGACAAGCTGGTGACAGAATCGCAAAATTGGTGACAGGCTGGTGACAGCTGAGCTAATTTCTGGTGACAGGGCTGGTGACAGGCTGGTGACAGAAAATCAATTTTGCTGGTGACAGCTTGCCCAATTTTACTTGTAGCGCTCTCTAGACTTGCGTTAGCAAACCGCCCAAATTTTTGACGAATTGCCTTGTGTCGCAACGAATCAACAGGGCTTTTGGGGATGTTTGGCAAATAGTCAAGATGCTAGAAAACGTCTGCGATCGAGGTGATGCGATTCTTTTGGGAAGATGGAGAGGGCGATCGTACTACAAGTAATTGGACTAAATTTGGACTAAATTTCTATGTAGTGCAAATACTACGCAAGATTACCTTGGACAATGCATCAATTGAATGACTTGTGTGATCCGAAGGAATCACTTGTTCAGATTAGGTCAGCAAAGCCATACAGCTACACAGATCAGGCGCTTCTGCGTATGCTTGACAGCCTTTTTGTGTGAGGCAATCAACAACTGTCTGCATCTGCTTTTTTCTGCACCGACACGCTTTTCGTTCTGCCCGCATCAGCATGAAACAGAAACTTCTTGCTTGAGCAGGATTAATTGAAACGTCATAGTGCAGCCTTCTAGCATATAGACACCTGCCTTCTTCTGACTGCTGAAGCACTAAGCCCAGTGCCTCTAGCTCTTCACTTTTCACCCACAAAAAACTAATTTCTTCTGATGGTGAACTGCGTCCAGCACTCAAGGAAGCAGCAATGCAGTAGAAGTCGAAGTCTGACTGTACGCGCCAAAAACTATAAATCGATTCTGGGTCTTTGAAAATCTTAGCAACTGCATTATTCACGCGCTGCTCTAGATCATCGTCTGAGTTCCAAAAAACGGGGCGATCGATTTTGTGAATGTAAACAGGAACCGCTTCAATTTCAATACCGATTTCTGGCAAACTCGGAGGCATGATGTCTCAAAATCGCTGTTTAATTCACACCAAATCTTCTAAAGCATCTTGACTATACTGGCGGATGTAAGCATCTGTTTCCTTGTTTGAAGCAAACCAAGTCAACAGTGTCATGACAGACTTTTTGTTTCTCCGATTAACCAGTAGGGTGGCAGCATCAATAACTGCTGCTTTAACCACTCGGCGTTTAGCTCCGGCCATTTGAATTACAGCTTTCAGTCTTGCCTCGGCTGAAAGTTTTTGGGCGCGGGCGAGACCGTTGATCAAAACGTCTAGCTTTGTATCTCGGTCTATTTGGCTAATTCCCTTTGGCGTCTTTGGATATTCCAAATAGAAATACTGTAGAGCGCTAATCAAAATAGCATTGCATTCAGCAAGCAGGTCTACAGCAGCAGCATATGCATCAGGCACATCTCCCCGCAAGCTCCAGTCCAAAACTGCAAAAACGGCCTTGAATGACTTGACTTTTGAGGCAACTTTCTTCCGCAACTCCGCTCGTTCTTCAACGGCTGATCGGAAATATTGATCGATTTCAAGTTCTCTTCCGCTCTCAAAAAGCTGTTTTTGAGAGGAAATTGTTGTTGCGATGATCGGTTCAGCTTGACTAGGGTT
>JAAUTJ010000004.1 GCA_012031475.1 Leptolyngbyaceae cyanobacterium SM1_3_5
CAATCAGGTCGATCGCTCACCCAAGTCGCCTGCGTTTGAAGCTGCGGCAGTTTCAGCAGTTCCCCGGTTGAATCCAGCAGAAATGGCACGTACTTAAAGCCCAACAGCAGCAGGACGTTTGCTGCAATTCCAAAACTCAAAAGCCGCAGGCGGCGGCGATTCCAATCTTGCTGGGCAAACTGCCAAGCGTCGTTGCCGATGCGCCAGTCGATGGGCGTGTTCAGGGCTTGGCCGAGGCGAAACGTTACCCAGATCATCGCCAGCAGCAAGGGAATGTATTCGACTTGTAGCGAACTGTAGAAAATCAAGCTGGCGATCGTCAAGATCCACAGCCGGAGCGATTGGCCTTCGAGTGCCCAATACAAGCCCAACACACTCAGCAAAAATAAGCCGTAAACGATCGAGAGCAGCGTCATTACAGTTAAAGCGTCGTTACAGTTAAAAAGCGCAGTTCAAAAGCAAGCTAGCGCCATTAGGGTACACTATGTCATGCGACTGTACTGCGGCTGCGGGCAATTTTTATAATCGCGATTCAGTAATCAGTCGCTTCACCGCGATCGCACGGGGCGATTCGTTCCCTCGAAACAGGTAGTCATGCTGGAAAATGAGAGCAAAAGTGAAACAGTCCGCCTGCAATTGCTGAGATAGTTTAGATACATTTGACTGATGCTGTTGAGATCGTGGCGCTAGATCGTGGCGCTAGACATCGCCCAAACAAACTCACAATCGATCTTTAGTCACAGTAGATCTTTAGAAATCAGCTTTTTGTTGATTGCTAGAATTGCGGCTTGAGTGCGATCGTGAACGTTGAGCTTTTGCAAAATGGCGTGGACGTGAACTCGAACTGTTCCCGCCGTAATGTGAAGTAAATTGGCAATTTCCTGATTAGTTTTGCCCACCGCAATCAGCGTCAAAATTTCTTGCTCGCGGCGGGTAAGCGGCTCGAAGGCCGAATTGGATGAAGCTTCTGGAATTGCAGAGACAGTGGGTTGTTTAAACTTGGCGCGAATTTCAGTGGTTGCAGCAGTGTCCCACCAAGACGCCCCAGTTGCGATCGATCGAACGGCCAGAATAATTGTTTCTGCTGCGGCTCCTTTAAGGCAGTATCCTTGCGCTCCTGCCGCCATCAAATGCTGAATCATTGAGGCTTGGGTGTGGGAGGTGAGGACAAGTATCGGCAGCTTAGGCTGATGTTGTTTAATGCGGCGGCAAGCTTCGATCCCGCTAATTCCAGGCAGGCCAATATCGAGTAGCACGACATCAATCTGCTGTTGATTGGCGAGATCAACGGCAGTTTCACCGTCTTCGGCTTCGGCAACAATTTCGAGTCCGGCTTCTTGCTGCAGGCGCATTCTTAAACCCAAGCGAAACAGTTCATCGTCTTCGACTAAAAGAATCCGAATTAAGTTCACAGGCATTTCAGGTGTGTACAGCAGTTTGGAACGGCAAAACGGGCAAGCGAAACGCAAAAACTGCGCCACCAGGAATATTATCTTCTGACCAAATTGTGCCATTGTGGGCTTCAATAATTTGACGAGTCAGATAGAGTCCTAAGCCTGAACCTTTGGCTTGGCGATCGCTTTGCCCTTGATAAAAGCGCTGAAATAGGTTCGATCGTTCTTCTGGTTTAATTCCGGGACCTGTATCAATCACCTTGACAACTTGATAGGATGATCCGGTTTCTAAAATAATTTTGACGATGCCACCCCGTGGGGAGTGATTAATTGCATTGGTGAGCAAATTAGCAAAAACGCGCTGAATCTGCAAAGCATCCGCATTCACCCATAAATGGTTACGAAAATCTGACGTGCCATAGTTGAATGAAAGATGCACTCGACGACTTGCCGCAAGTTCCATCAGCGTCGTTGCCACATCTTCAGCAATTTTTACGAGATCAACGGGTGCAAGGTGCAGTTTCAATCCGTCCGTATCATTGCGATAGACATCCAGCAGCGTTTCTACCATTGCAAGCTCATTTGATGGCTGCGAATCATCGTGCTTAAAACTTTTTGCTGGCTCGGCAATACTGCACCAAATCCAGCACGTTGAAATGCTTTCAGGGTTTCGATCGCGCCCAACAAAGGTGTTCTTAAATCATGCGCCAACGTTGAAGCAAAATCTTCGCGAACGCTGGCGAGTTCTTCTTGCGCTTGCAGTTTAGCCTGCTGCTGTGAAACCACTTCTTGATGAGTGCGGTTGCGATCGCTTAAAAATCCGGTCACAATCAGCGCCAGCGTTGCGTTGAGCCGACTGGCAATCGTGGGGACGCTAGCTGGATGAAGGCCAGGAATCCAAGTATTTAACAGCGTCAGGGCACAGGCAACTAGGGTTATTTGCAGCGTGGCAACTCGACCAAAGCGATCGCTCACCAGCAAAACTGGACCGATATATAAGTAGCCAAACACATAGTCGGGCGGTGTGGAAAACTCCAGAACAGCAACGATCGCCACCAGCCCGATCGCGAGCCAGAGCGTTCTGAGGCGCAGGTCTTTGTATCGGGCGATCGACTTGAATAGCGACATTCAGCACTTCTCAGTTTTTAGAGTATCTTAATCCTAATTTGTTGAGCTTAAGATTAATCTGCAAATTTGTTTATTTCTATGATCCACTTTTATCAAATTGCGTTTAGAGAAATCTATAACAGCAGGTATAGATGCTCTAAACGCGCCTGTCTCTTGAGATATATACATCGTTTATTTGTAGCGCTATACCTTGTAATTTTGCTGAGAATCTTACATGATTGCATTTGTGATTCTTTGAGGGATCATCGATCGCAAACACTACAGCAATGCGCTATTGCAGTCTGCATTTGAAATCATCCCAAGCCGAAGGTTTACGAAGTTTGCACAGGTTCTCAAGCTTGTTAGAAATTGCAATTGTATTGCTCAACACAATGATCTAAATACGCTGCTTTGGCAGCATAGAACCAGAAATTTTAGTGCCAGGGCTGGCTGATAGGCGACTGTCAAATGGCGATCGAAATGCCTTTAAAATTTTTCAACCTGCCATATTGGAGTTTAAAAAACCCATGCTTCAAGGGTGGATACAAATTGGACTGACGCTACTGATCTTGGTAGCAATTACTCCTCTTTTTGGGGGATATATGGCTCGTGTTTATCAGGAGGAAAAGACGTTTTTCGATCGCATTCTCAACCCGCTCGATCGGCTTCTTTACAGTGCGATCGGTGTGCAACCCAAAGAAAATATGACTGGTTGGCAGTATGCCAGAGCCGCTATTTCTAGCAATATCGTGATGGCGCTGCTGATCTTCTTTTTGATCATGAATCAAGGCTGGTTACCGCTAAATCCAACCAGGGTTCCTGCACCAACTTGGGACACCGCACTGCACACCACAATTTCATTTATTACCAACACCAACCAGCAGCACTATTCTGGGGAAACTTATCTCAGCTACGGCTCGCAAATGCTGGGGCTGGGCTATCACATGTTCACTTCGGCGGCGACAGGTTTGGCCGTTGGAATCGCGTTTATTCGTGGTTTGACAGGTAAACCGCTCGGCAACTTTTATGTGGATTTGATTCGATCGATCACCCGAATTTTGCTGCCGATTAGCATTGTCGGTGCGATCGCACTGTTGGCGGCAGGTGTCCCGGAAACACTTGCGGGTGTGGTTGTTGTGCCGACCTTGGAAGATCCTGCTGTGAGTCAGGCGATCGCTCGCGGCCCCGTCGCACACTATGAGTTCATTAAAGAGCTGGGTGAAAATGGTGGCGGCTTCTTTGCCATCAATTCCGCTCATCCGTTTGAAAATCCCAACGGCTTTACCAATTTGGTTCAGCTTGTGGCAATTTTGTCGGTTCCCTCTTCACTGATTTATACCTACGGTGTTTTTGCCAATAACATTAAGCAGGCGTTGCTGGTTTATCTCATTCCGCTGTCGATTTTAGTTGGCTTTGTGATTCTCACAGCGATCGCAGAATACAACGGAAATCCCGCAGTAAATGCGCTGCTCAATGTCGATCAAGCGCCGAATTTGGAAGGCAAAGAGGTTCGCTTTGGCTGGGCACAATCGGCCTTGTATGCCGTGATCACAACCGCGAGTATGTGCGGCGCGATTAACAGTTTGCATGATTCATTCATGCCCAATGGCGGCTTTGCCACGCTCTCGAACATGTTTTTGCAAATTGTGTTTGGTGGGCAGGGCACCGGAACCGCTTACCTGTTTGCCTACTTGCTGTTAGCCGTATTTGTCACTGGATTGATGGTTGGACGAACGCCGGAATTTTTGGGTCGCAAGATCGAAAAGCGTGAAGTGGTTTTGGCAAGTTTTCTCATCTTGCTCGTGCATCCGATCGCCATTCTCATTCCCGGTGCGATCACAATGGCCTTTCCCGATCAGCTTAGTGGCATCAGCAATCCGGGCTTTCACGGACTGTCGCAGGTGATGTATGAATATGCGTCTGCCGCTGCCAACAACGGATCGGGCTTTGAGGGCTTGGGCGATTCGCAGCCTTCCCCGATCGCGATCGCGGGCGGAGCCGAAACTTCAACAACCGCGCTGTGGTGGAACTTGAGTACCTGCTTTAGCCTGCTGGCGGGTCGGTATATTCCGATCGTTTCCCTCTTGCTGCTGGCTGATGGCCTGTCGCGCAAGCAGCCTGTACCGGAAACGGTGGGGACGCTCCGCACCGATACGGGACTGTTTACCGGAGTGACAGCGGGCGTGATTTTGATTCTCGGTGCGCTGACATTCTTTCCGATCTTGGCACTGGGGCCGATCGCAGAAGCGTTCTTGATCAGCAGAGGCATCGGCTAATTAAAATCTTGCACCCGTACGCCACACCGCCCGGAAATCAATTTCCGGGCTGAAAGCGAAGACCCGTTCAAACGGGTTACAACCCAGACACACCCTACTCCCCCAGCCAGTTTCAACTGACTTGCGCTGTTAGCCCGAATTTTAATTCAGGGCGGGCTAGGCCACCGATGCAAAAATCCGATCTACCCCATTCATCTCGATTCATTCATTTCGATCCATTCTTTCTCATCTATGCAAACTTCAACCACTGCGACTCGTGGCACTCGCGACTCGCGCCGCCACACGCCCAAAGCCGACATGAGCGGCGTCTATCAGCGAGCCATCCGCGAATCGTTTGTCAAGCTCGATCCGCGTATTGTTGTTCGCAATCCGGTCATGTTCATCGTTTGGGTGGGCACGATCGTGACGCTGCTGGTGACGATCGATCCCAACCTGTTCGGCACGGTTTCCGCCGATGCTGGCAATCAGCGATTGCTCAACGGCTTGATTACGCTGATTTTGTTTCTCACGGTTTTGTTTGCCAACTTTGCCGAAGCGGTCGCAGAAGGACGCGGCAAAGCCCAAGCAGATTCGCTGCGATCGACGCGCTCCGATACCGTTGCCCGCAAGCTGCTTCCCAACGGCTCGATTCAAGAAGTTAGCTCAACCGAACTGCGGCGCGGTGATCAGGTGCAGGTTGTGGCGGGCGATATGATTCCGGCTGATGGCGAAGTGGTGCGCGGCATTGCTTCAGTTGACGAATCCGCGATCACAGGCGAATCGGCTCCCGTCCTCAAGCAGCCCGGAACCGACATTTCTAGCTCGGTGACGGGCGGAACGCGCATTTTGTCCGACGAACTAATCATCAACGTGACGTCTGATCCGGGTCAGGGCTTTATCGATCGCATGATCGCCTTGGTCGAAGGAGCCGAACGCACCAAAACGCCCAACGAAATTGCGCTCACGGTTCTACTGACCGTCCTGACCTTGGTGTTTTTGATCGTCGTGGCGACCGTTTCACCACTGGCGAACTACGTGGAGGCTCCAACCACGATCGCCATTTTGATCTCGCTGCTCGTCGCTCTGATCCCGACCACGATCGGCGGATTGCTCAGCGCGATCGGGATTGCCGGAATGGATCGGGTTGCACAGTTCAACGTGATCGCCACGTCGGGCAGAGCGGTCGAAGCCTGCGGCGACGTGAACACGCTGGTTCTCGACAAAACCGGAACGATCACGCTGGGCAATCGCTTGGCGGATGAATTCATTCCGGTGAATGGACATTCGGTTGAAGAACTCGCACAGGTGGCACTCGCCGCCAGCGTTTTTGACGAAACGCCCGAAGGCAAATCGATCGTGCAGCTAGCCGAGCGCGAATATCAAGCCAAAGTCGGCTTCGATCGATCCACCGCAGAAGGCGTTGAATTTTCCGCCAGAACCCGGATGAGCGGAACGGACTTGCCCAACGGTCGCGAAATCCGCAAAGGTGCGGTCGATGCCGTGAAAGGCTTTGTGCGATCGAGAGGTGGCAAAATTCCCGCCGAAATCGACGAGGCTTATGCTCGCGTTTCGCGCCTCGGTGGAACGCCCTTGGCCGTTTGTCAAGATGGCGAAATGTACGGCGTGATCTACCTCAAAGACATTGTGAAAGCGGGTCTGAGAGAGCGCTTTGACCAGCTACGCCGCATGGGAGTCAAAACGATCATGCTGACCGGAGACAACGCGATCACCGCAAGCGTAATCGCTCAAGAAGCCGGAGTCGATGACTTCATTGCGGAAGCCACGCCCGAAGACAAAATCGACGTGATCCGCCGCGAACAGAATGAAGGCAAACTCGTCGCCATGACCGGAGACGGCACCAACGACGCGCCCGCACTGGCTCAGGCAAACGTCGGCGTGGCGATGAATTCGGGAACGCAAGCCGCCAAAGAAGCCGCCAATATGGTCGATCTCGATTCTGACCCGACCAAGCTGATCGATCTGGTGGCGATCGGCAAGCAGCTTCTAATTACACGAGGCGCATTGACGACTTTTTCGATCGCCAATGACATCGCCAAATACTTCGCGATCATTCCCACCATCTTCGCCGCTGCCGGAATTGGCGCACTCAACATCATGGGCTTAAAAAGTCCGCAATCGGCAATCATTTCCGCTTTGATCTACAACGCCCTGATCATTCCGGCTCTGATTCCGCTGGCCTTAAAAGGCGTTCAGTTTCGTCCGCTGACGGCCAATCAACTGCTGCGTCGCAACATTTTGATCTACGGCGTGGGCGGCGTGATTGCGCCATTTATCGCGATCAAACTGATTGATTTGATTATTCCTTTTTCGTAATTTCACGAAATTTAACCGCCATGAAAAATTACTCCTCCCGTACTGAAGCGATCGAAAGCACGATCGCCATCTGGTCACAGTTCCGCCGCCAAAAGCTGCCACTGCGGTTGTTTCTCGCTTTGTGTCTCAATTTGCTGATTGCGCCCGCCGTGTTTGCCACCACTGAAAGCGGTTTGTCGCGATCGCAGTCCTACTGGATCGGAGCGCTCGGACTCGTAACGGTGGCGCTGGCGATCTACTTGTTCTTTGTCATGTTTGCCCCGGAGAAATTCTAATGAGCTTTGCACGTGAAGCCAGTCGAGCCGTTCGATCGACGCTGGCGCTTTGGGTTCTCACCGCCATGTTGTATCCGCTGTTGATGCTGGCGATCGGTCAGATTGTCTTTCCCTATCAGGCCAACGGCAGCTTGATTCGCAACGCCCAAAATGAAGTCGTCGGCTCGGCTCTGATTGGTCAGCCGTTTACGTCCGATCGCTACTTCAACTCGCGCCCCAGCACATCCAGCTACAGCACGGCTGACCCCGCTGCCGATGAAGGTCGCGTCCTGCAAACCGGAGTTTCCGGGGCGAGCAACTTGGCTCCGAGTAATGTCGCCCTGCTCGATCGCATTCGCGGCAAGGGCGATCCCGATCCGGAGCAGGCGATCGAAGGCGAAATTCCCCGCTTGCAGCAGGCCGGAATTCAACCAACTGCCGATTTGGTCTACACCTCCGGTTCCAGCCTCGACCCACACATCACGCCCGCAGGAGCCGCCGCGCAAATTAACCGAGTCGCAACGGCTCGCGGCCTTCAGCCCAATCAGCTTGAAGATTTGATTCGCCAAAACACGGACGGTCGTTTCTTGGGAATTTTTGGTGAGCCAGGGGTAAACGTGCTGAAGCTGAATCTGGCACTGGATACACTTTAATTCAGTTGAGATTGCGAACGATAGCGCGATCGCTCACTGTCGTCATTCATTGTCGTCGTTCAGTAGACCGCTGGCATGAATCAAATTTTGCTCCTTGAAACTGCCCAGATTGAGCTTCAAAGTCCCCATGAATGGGGGATTGGGGGCAATCGACCATTCGTGCAAGAAGTCTAGTGTCGTCATTCAAAGTTCGACTTGTTAAACAGTTTGCGATCGCGCTACTAAATTTCATTGCAATTAGGCCGTTGATTTCTACTTCAAACGGGATGCTTTTACAAATGTAGCTTTAGAGCGCTGTCAGTTTTAATTTAGCTTCAGTTCAAAAGCCTGTTTTTCAACATTTCGATCGCCCTAACTTAGACGAAATCAATGTACAACTCATCGCATAATTCATCAATTCCTTCACCCGATAGCGCTTACATTCGACCTGCTCGACGTGGAAAGCATAAAATTTTTATTGGAATGTCCCCTGGCGTCGGTAAAACTTTCAGAATGTTAGAGGAAGCACATGGTCTTCGGCGTGAAGGTGCTGACGTTGTAGTTGGTTTACTTGAAACTCACAATCGACAAGAAACGGCTCAAAAAGCGATCGGGCTAGAAATCATTCCTCGTAAAGAGGTGATTTGCTCTGGTGTGAAACTCACTGAAATGGACACAGAGGCAATCCTGGCTCGTCAACCTCAAACTGCTTTGATTGATGAGCTTGCCCATACGAATGTTCCAGGCTCGGATCGAGAAAAGCGCTATCAGGATGTAGAGGTCGTTTTAGCAGCCGGAATTGATGTTTTTTCCACTGTCAATATTCAACATTTAGAGAGCCTAAATGATTTAGTTGCTCGGATTACGGGCGTCGTTGTTCGCGAACGCATTCCCGATCGCCTGCTCGAAGAGGCAGATGAAGTCGTTGTCATTGATGTCACGCCGGAAACATTAGAGGAGCGCTTGAGAGACGGAAAGATTTATGCGCCTGAAAAGATTAATCAATCGCTTCAAAACTTTTTTCAGCGTCGCAACTTAAATTGCGCTGCGAGAATTAGCCCTGCGCGAAATTGCAGATAATATTGAAGAAGGTGCGATCGAACAAGCGAACAATTCAGACAAGAAAGCTCCTTATTGCAGCATTCATGAGCGAGTTTTAGTGTGTGTTTCAACCTATCCAAGCTCTCTCAATTTGATTCGGCGTGGCGCTCGACTGGCAGGCTATATGCACGCACCCCTGTACGCTTTGTTTGTCGATGATCCAGACCGTTTTTTAACAAAAGCAGAAAGCCTGCACATTGAGACTTGCGAAAAATTATGTCAGGATCTTGGCGGCCAGTTTATTCGAGCCTCACATGCAAATAAAGCACAAGCGATCGCAGATGTGGCAAAAGATTATCGCACCACTCAAATTGTGATTGGAGAGAGCCGTCGATCGCGCTGGAAGGCTCTGCTCAAAGGATCGCTCACACAACAACTACTCAAATCTCTCGAAAATATCGACGTACATATCATTGCAACTGAAAAGCCGCAATAACTGTAAAAGTGAACACAGCAAGCGATGGGGAACGGCTGAAAAGTTGTGTTTTGACAAGCAGCTTTTTCCAAAATGGAACAGATAGCTGTTGTCTTTAAGCCAACCAAAATCGATCTTAGCTATCTGTCCATGCAGAGTACATCATCTGTTGTGCGGTTTGGGCGATGGGATGGTCTGCGTCGATCGCGATTGCAGATCGCCAAGCCGCCAGCGCTCGATCGAACTTGCCCTGCAATGCCCAAAGTTGTCCAGCAAAAGCATGGAAATCCGCGCTGCGACTATTTAGCGCGATTGCAAAATCAATCTGCTGCTGCGCTGCGAAAATCTGGCTGGATTTAAACGCGGCGATCGCTTGCTGATAGTGCCAAATCGATCGATCGTGAATCTCAATCAGTGGTGCGAGATCAGCACCACATCTTCGACAAGATGACGTAGCAGAAGTTCGATAGTCGGCACGGCAAACCGGACATTTGATCAACTCAGGCATAGTACTTAAGCATAGTAGAGAAAATCTTCTAGCTCAGATTGTAAAACTTCTAGATCGATGCTTTCATCGCTGGGAGCCGCTGCAATTTGATCGAGCAATGACTGCAATTCTTCAGCGCTTTCTCCCTCTAGTGTTTCCAGCTTTGCGGTTGCCTGTTCGATCAGTTGGATCAGTTCAGGGCTGAAATCAATGGTGGTGGTTTCAGCAGACACTTCGATCGTTTCGTCGAGTTCAAAAAGCTGGTTCAGGTTGGCTTGAGCTTGGCGCAATTCATGAGCCGACAATCGATCGATCCGATTGTCATTGACAATTAAACTTTGTTTTTGTCCCTGTCCCTTTTCAGTGGCCGTAACGGTGAGAATGCCGTTGAGGTCAAAATCAAAATGAACTTCAATTTGCAGTGTTCCTGCTGGCTTAGGCGGTAGATTTTCGACATGGAATGATCCCAGTGGAACGTTCTCCTGCGCGATCGCATTTTCACCTTGAAACACTTCAACCTCGACCGTATCTTGATTGTCCGCGAATGTCGAGTAGACTTCGGAGCGCGAAGCAGGAATCACGCTATTTCGCGGCACGATCACGCTAAACAGTCCGGGCATCACTCCCATCGGTGTGTCCATTGCGACTGCAATGCCCAAGGAGTGAGGAATCACATCCACGAGAATCGCATCGATCGCGGCTCCCGTTAAAACTCCGGCCTGAAGTGATGCTCCCAATGCCACACACAAATCGGGTTCGATGCCGTCTGTAGGGGCTTGTCCTAAATGCGATTCAATTAACTGCTGAATCAAGGGAATGCGGGTTGAACCGCCGACTAAAATGACGCGATCGAGATCTTCTGCGGACAGTTCGGCATCGCTCAAAGCGCGATCGATCGCCGCCAATGTTTCGTCTAGCAAAGGTTGAATCAGAGATTCAAAATCAGTCCGCGCCAGTTCAAAATCGAGATGAAGTGCCGTTTTTCCTTTTGTGGCTAAAAAGGCTTCTCGCACAGTGGTAAAGCTGTGGGTGCTGAGTTCAATTTTGGCTTGCTCTGCCGCACTTAAAAGCCGAGCATTGATCACCGGATCATCGGGCAAATCAATTTTATGTTCCTGCTGAAAACGGCGCTTGAGGTGAAGCTGCAACGCTCGATCGAAGTCATCTCCGCCCAATCGATTGTTGCCATGACTGGCTAGAACTTCAGTCACTTCTCCAGTGATTTCAACCACTGAAACATCAAAGGTACCGCCGCCCAAATCATAAACAAGAACGCGCTCTGTGTCTTCAGAACGCAAATCGTAAGCGAGTGCCGCTGCTGTGGGTTCATTGATAATTTGCAGCACTTCTAGTCCGGCAATTTCTCCTGCCGTTTTCGTCGCTTGGCGTTGGGCATCTGTGAAGTAGGCGGGAACGGTGATTACCGCTTGCGTCACAGGCTCATTCAAAGCATTTTCAGCCCGCTGCTTCAGCGATCGCAAAATAATCGCAGAAATCTCGTGCGGCAGGTAAGTTCGATCGCCCAATGTAGTTTTGTGATCGGTTCCCATCCAGCGCTTGATTGACTTGATCGTCCGCTCTGGTGCGGCGGCATACTGTCGCAATGCATCTCGACCAACCAGAAGTTTTCCAGCCTCGCTGAGTCCGACACAAGAAGGCAAAATTAGGTCGCCGTTTTCACCCGGTAAGACTCGTGCTTTGCCATTTTCGACGATCGCAACTTCAGAATTGGTAGTTCCTAAATCAATTCCAATTGCTCTGCTCATAAACTCAACTGCCTCAGCTTTCTTTTGTTTTACCGTCTTTTTGTTTTTATCGCGTTTTATCGGTTGAAACAATCACTTGTGCTTCTCGTAACACGCGATCGCGATATCGGTAGCCGCGCACAACTTCTTGGATCACAGTATTCGGTGGAGCATCGCTGGTTTGCTGACCCAAAGCATACATACATTCTGGATCAAATTTCTGTTCAAGGACTGAAATCGGCACAATTTGATGCTGTTTTAGCAGATCCAAAAAATTGCGGCGGATCAGTTCAATTCCTTGTCGATCGCTATTTAGCATATCGAGCAGTTCAGAGTTTTCCGCTTGAGGTGATAGCTTCCGGCTAAGAGAAGCTAAGCTTTGTGCAGCTTTTCTCGAAATGATTGAACCTGGGATTCAGGTAGAGCTTGGGTTTGCCAATAATCGCAGGCGCGATCGAGCGAATCTACAAGACTAAGTAGCTCTTTGAATAATTGCTCTTGCTCAACGCTAAACGTTTTGGGAATTGCCTCTAAATGCTGCTGTAGCTGCTGATTTTGCGATCGTGCGGCTGCTAATTCCTGCTCCAGTTGATTTTGCGCGGCTTGTAATAGTTTGCCTTGCTGCTTCATTTCTTGCCGCAGGGCAATCCATTCGCTGACAAACTGGTATGGGTCAAACGATCGCGGCTGTTCTGGCGGATTGGCTAGATAGTCTTTGGGGTCTGGAGTTGTTTGCAGAAACGCTAGAAATTGATCAAATAAAACTTGTCGATCGAGCATAACTTCATCCCTAATGTCAGAATGTTTCGCGAATCAAATCTTCTAGCGTCAGGTCAAGCTGAGCGATCGCATTTAACTTCAACGTTTGGATTAATTCAGGTGCAATTGCAGCTTCGATCGGACGCATTTTCAGAAAATCGCCATCGCGATCTGCTTCGCCTTTGCGAATTGATTCGTAAGCGGCACGGACGGCTTTGAATTCTTCAGGATGACTGTGGGCGGGAAATTCTTTGAGCTTGGCGTGATAGGCGGCTTTGACTTGTGCTGGGGTAGCATCTGGCGCAATGCCAAGTCGATCGTGAGGAGTCATCATTTTAGAGGCTGCGAAAATCGCGCTTACGTTTTTTGGGATTGCCAAATATGGGAATTTCTTCGTCGTCTGGAAATGAAAACTCATTGAGCATCCGGCGCTTGAGTTCAGGCATCATGCGATCGAGTTCAGAGGCTGGAATTTTCTGCCCAAAATCTGCCGGATCATCGCTTCTAGCATATCGGCTTCGTCTAGCTCATCTGAATCATCCAATGATGCAAAGCTAGATAACGTTGATTGAGTTTGCTTAAGTTCAATGAAAGCTTCCTCTTCTCGAAAAGCCTGGAGTGCTTTTGCATCTTGCAGCCGCCGCGCTAACTCAAATCCTTGCTGTTTATAGTCTTCATATTCGGGTCTTTGAAACGGATAGGTTGTGGCTTTTGCGAGCAGCAAGAGTGGGTTTTGCGCTTCTTTTTCCAGGGCTTGATTCATTGCAGGAATCAGAGTTCTAATCCAGCCAAATCGTCTAACTTGAAGCTGAAGCTGCGCCAAAGCGGTGTTGGGTTGAGGTGTGGTGTCGAGATACGATCGCAAAGTGCTGTCAAATTTTTGCCCGGTTGTTCCACGCACTGCTAACACAATGAGATGAGCGATCTTTGCATCAGCCGATTCAGTTCCAAGCTTTGCTAGCTGCTCGGTGTATCGATTGATCAAGGCGGCAATGCCTTTTTCTCGACGTGCGAATAAATGCATTGAAAGCGCGATCGCTTGCAAAGTTGAATGCCGATCGGCAGAAGTTTCAGCTAACAGGCTGTCCCATAATTCTTGTGCTTCGGCTTGATTCAACAGCACTCGTCCGCCTGAGTTCGGCTCACCTGACACCGCATCAATGAAAATTTGACAGGCTGTGAGCGGTGGATCAACCTCGTCCTGCGATTCAATTAATCGCTTGAATAAAATATATTGCTGGGTAAACAATGCCTCCAGCCATGCTGGAAATTCAATTTCTGATTCAGGATTCAAATCCCCAAAAGATTTTCCAAACTTTTGCCGTGCGGCAAGTTTCGCTTGCGGATCGCGAATCGCATCGTAACATTCTAGCAGCGCAAAATATGCCTGCTCAAAACGACTGCCTCGATCGATCGCTTGGGTCAGAAGTTGAATTGCTTCAGCGTATTTTTGCTCGCTAAACGCAACGATTCCTCGACGGGCAGCGACTTCTGCTGAAGTTGGATCAATGCGCTCAGCCCGCTCCAATTCTCCGATCGCGGCTCGATGTCGTCCGAGTCCAAGCCATGCATCGGCAAGCTGACAGTGCAGCGTGGCTAACGCGATCGTAGCTCGATTTCCACGCCAATTTTCGGGATGCTGTTTGCTATCTTGCTCCACCCAGCGAATTAGCTGCGTGATCAACCGCTGCAACTCTTGATCGGAATCATTCATTGCCAGCACCGCAATGAGATTCACAGCAAGCTGAGGATTAAACGGAGAATTTGCTAAAAGCGGCTTCCAAAATAACTCTGCACACTGCGGCTCTCCACCCACTAAAGCTTGCTGCCCCGCTAAAGTTAGAAGCTGCGATCGCATCTGATTGAGTTCGGGCAAACGACTCGACTGCAAGTTTGAGTTGAGCAGCACATGAGCGGCATTGTGATAGTCTTCTGCTTCAATCAGTTGAACCAGTGAAAGGATTGGAATTGCCTGCCTCAAATTCGGTTCAACGCTTCGTAAATCTGCGGGCGTTAATGGCGGATCGCCTGTTTTCGCCCGTTGAATTAAAGCGAGTCGTTTCAAAATTGGCGGCTTCAATTCTTGCGGAGGCATAAGCGAAAATCCAAACATGGGCGATCGCTGCAATCCCAAAGTTTGTTGGTTGCCTCCCAATTTTCCATCTGCTGCTGAGCATAAACTATCCACACATTTGGAACATCACCAGGAGTGAGCGATCGCTTAATTTTGCGAAACGATTCGAGTGCCGATTGAGGCTGCTCTTTGAGTGCCAAAATTCCACGCACCCAATGTAGCTGAGCCGCATTAAATTGTTTTGCCTGCTGCGTGATTAAGCGATCGACAATTTCCGTTTCGCCTTTGATCAAGAGCAGTTTGAGATAGCAAATCGCGTATTCTTTGGGAAGCTGTTTTTGCTCAAAAGCAGACTGAATGAATTTCAATGCTTCATCAATACGGTTCTGAACAACGAGACATCGACTGATCCAATAATGCGCTTCACCCGCCAATCCCAACTCTAGCGATCGATGAAACGAGCGATCGGCCTGCTTAAAGTCTTGTTTTTGAAGCTCCTGCTGTCCTCTGAGCAACCAGATTTGAGCTTCAGGCGGCGACATCTCAAATTCAGGATTTGTTTTGCGAATCTTTGCAATCTCTTCAAGCACCTGCCGATATTTCTGCTGATCAATCAAGCGCTGCAACGACGACTGAGCCGAATCGGTCGCGATCGCTGATGTCGATTTGCCAGACTGAGAACGCTTAGAGAAACGCTGACGTTGAGACACAATCAGTCTCCTGAAATTACGCTAGCCTCCATTTTGACATACTCCCCAACTTCGATCGCAGCACAAAAACATTACAACTTAAAAACGCTCATGAGCGGCAAAAGTATGGAAATCTAAAACTTCACATTGACAGAAAAAGAAAAACGTAGTATCGCTTGTTATTTTGACCACTTACCCAAAATAATTTACGCCGACACCTGGCACCTGACACCCGCTATATTAGTTTGCTAACACTATGTTAGATGTCTTAATTTTGTCTCCAGTCACGGATGAAGGCTAATTCTCCAATTGTTGAAGGCTCCTGCGGTATTTCACTTCCTGCAAGAATTAATTGATGTCAAACCCAGCACAACCTTTCTCTCGCCTCTGGCTCAATCACATGACTAACGCAATTAATCCAACTTTAGTTAGTGAAAATTTTCCTGATCGAGCAGCAGACTCCGACAATGGTGCGGCGATCGCCTCCTTCAACTCGCTCTATCAAGAATTTGTGGGCGTCCCGATCGAAGCTCGTGAGCGTCGCCGGACGATCTACTATTCGCCTGCATTCCTGAAAATAGCGCTAGCTGGAACGAGTGCATTAGTAACCGCGCTTGTTGTCGCCCGGTCGCTGACGCAAGACGCCCCAGCGCCACCCGCCTATCTCTATCGCGAGCCTGCTAGCTTAGAGCAAAATTCCAGCAGCATACCAGCTATTCCAACAGTAGTGGCTCAGCTTGCTCTGTCAAAGCCGGAATCGCCAACTGTCCCGCTCCGTCCAGTTCAGCCGACCCGCACCTTTTCCACGACAGGCGGCGAGTCGCAACTGCCTCAGCTTGCTCCAGCCGAATCGCTAGTTTCAACCTCGCTGCGCCGCTCAAAAAGTACTGATTTGGCACTTGCTGCGCCCAATTCCTCAGGGTTGAGTGCGCCTACAAATGCTGCGCCTCCGCTTGCCTCCACGCCAAATCAAAGTTCCCAACCCGCTGACGGGCTGCTTCCAGAATTGGTCGTGCCTACACCGCCTCTTGCACAAGCCAACAGTGCGCCTTTAGGACCTCAGCCGATCGTTCCGCCTATTTCAGTTGCATCGTCGATCGCTCCTCCCTCTGTCATCGTCGATCGCTATTCCGCTGCCGCTAGTGTCGCGACTGAAACTGCTCCCGCTCAGCCCAGTCCGAGTTCAAGCTCTACCGAGTCAGCCAGCAGCACAACGGATCAGAGCCTTCATGATTTCCTCGCTTCTAAGCAGAGCATGAGCGATCGAATCCTGCCGCTGAGCGATCGCGCTGCGCTTGAGGCGATTCGGGTGGACAGGATTGGTGCTTTTTGGGTCGTTCGCCTGCCCCTATCGGTCTACCAAAATATCTGGTTCAGCCTGCAAGCCGAGAGCAAAGCCTCCTTACTAATGCCAACTCAGGGATTCGTCGATCGTCAGCTACAAATCATTGTCTTGCCCACAATACTTCCAAGCATTTCAGCTTCGGTTTTCACTGAGAATTTTGTAAATTTTTCATGAAGATACGGTTCATTACACCGAGACACTGTGCCTTCACTGAATAGATGTGCAAGACTGTTCACTGGTAATCATTGAAAAAAACTGGTCAACTAAGCTCAACTTAATAGGTGCAGTTCAGATAGCATAAGCGTCTATTACGTCAGCTACTTTTCGTGTTTGAACACAGGTACGGTTTGTTATGCTCCTTTAGGATTGCTCCGAATCTGCTCGTCTTCATTCCCTCTACTGCTTGTAAGGCCACTCAGAATGTCAACTTTCTCAGAAGCGCGATTCAAGCCAGACTTGCGATCGACAAACTCAATGAGGTTTCGCAAGGGTGCCGCTACAAGTTGGCTGCGCGTTGTGACTTTACTTGGATTTGATTCGCTCAGTATTGTCGCAGCTTGGCGGATTGCAGCGCATTTTGGAACGCCTATACCCTCTTCTCCTTGGAACACTAGCCCTAATCTTGTCTCACTGCTGCCGATCGTCGCGATCGAGGTTGGTATTATTGCTGCTCGTGGGCTGTATAAAGCAGGTGAACCTCGCCGTGATTATTTGGGCATGATCAAAGCCGTAGCGCTGTCCGAAGCGGTGTTGCTGCTCGCCGCCTTCTTCTATCAGCCCAATCATTTTGTTTTCGCGATCGCACTTTTTACTGTTTCTAGTCGCAAGCATCATCTTCACCTGTACCGGGCGCTTTATTGTTGACGCTACAACTGAGTTATTAAGGACAAAAGGTGCCGTCCGCTATTCTGCATTTCTCATTGCAGATGCTGAATATTGTGATGAAATCACGCACATTATTAATCGAGAAAATCGGTACAACATTGTTGGCATTACTGCCGCTGAATCTCTCGATCAAGCACAGCGAGAAGCCACCATCGCAGAGATTCAATCCCTTGGTGTTGCAGAAGTATTTATTGAGTGGAGCGCGATTCAGAATCGACTGTATCTTTGCTGGTACTTTCAAACCGCAGGCATCACCTTACATGTTTTGCCCATCGGACTCGATCGCTTCTTTCAAGGCTCCAAATCCTGGCTAATTGGTGGCTCACCTGCTTTGAAATTTCCGCCTCCTGTGCTGACCGGAGCCGATTTTTGGGTGAAGCGAATCTTTGATCTTTGCAGCGCTGTCCTCGTCCTAATCTTGGCTTCTCCGCTGTACGTCGCGATCGCACTCGCGATTAAGTTTGATTCACCAGGTTCAATCTTCTATCGGCAAACGCGCATCGGTCTACATGGCAAGCCGATTAAGGTGTGGAAGTTTCGCACAATGGTGACCAATGCGGATCAGCTTCAGAAGCAGCTAGAAGCGCTCAATGAAATGAAAGATGGCGTTCTGTTCAAGATGAAGGACGATCCGCGTGTGACTCGCGTGGGTAAATTCTTGCGGCAGTACAGCTTGGATGAACTCCCTCAAATTTTCAACGTTGTGTTCGGCGAAATGAGCTTGGTGGGGCCGCGTCCACTTCCGCTTCGTGATGTTGAGAAATTTGCCCAGCGTCACTACATTCGCCATGATGTCCTGCCAGGAATTACCGGGCTTTGGCAGGTGTCGGGGCGATCGGACATCGTCAACTTTGAGGATGTTGTCAAGCTTGACATCAGCTACATCGAAAATTGGTCTTTGTGGCTTGATCTCAAGATTTTGATGCAAACCGTGAAAGTTGTTCTACGTAAAACGGGTGCCTACTGATCCACAGAATTTGTTTCTTGATTGGGCTGACTTCTTGCTGAGAAATAGCCTTCCCAAAAACTGTCTGAGCTAAACCCAGGAGGAGCAAAATGCGGATAGCAGCTTGAGGGAAATTAGACAGCCCGCTGCTTCAAAAAGCGATCGAATTCTTTATCTTGATAGCAGTTTCTCGTTTTGATAAAGATGTGGAGAAACTATGGATATCTCTGAAGAAATGTGCCAATCTAAAGCTGAACTGCTCTTTAGATTCACCTGAGATAGAACTCGTGTCGATTATCAACTCTTGAGTTAACTTCATGGATAAAAAGAATTATCCTGCGGAAGAAGAAATTGATCTTGGCAAGTACTGGCTGGTCTTGAAGCGGCGGTGGTTTCCAGCCACTTTGATCTTTAGTTCGGCTGTTACGCTGTCAGCTTTCTACGCATCAATTCAGATTCCACAATATTCAGCAGGCGGACAGCTTCTGTTTCAAGACGATCGAGCCAGTGCGATCACAGGTTTAGAAACCAACGAAAATATTGGGGAAATCAGTGCGATCGTCCCTCAGGGAAATCCCCTAGACACTCAAGCGCAAATCATCAAATCCTTACCGATCGTCGAAGCAACCATCAAGGCGCTCAACTTAAAGGATGTAGACGGAGAACCAGCCGATCCGCTAGAAATCATCGAAGAGTTAAGCATCAAACCTGTGATGGGAACTGATGTTTTGGAGGTCTCCTTTTCCTCTACCGATCCAAAGTTGGCGGCGGTTGTCGTCAATCAGGTGATGAAGGAATATCTCGCGAATAACATCAGCACAAATCGGGCAGAAACAACTGCTGCTCGACAGTTTATTCTTGAGCAGCTGCCAGACACTCAAGAAGCAGTGCGCGAAGCGGAAGAGCAACTGCGCCAGTTCAAAGAGGCCAATGGTGTTGTCTCTCTGCCGGATGAAGCCGCCGCTACCGTGAGCAATCTATCCAATCTTGAAAAGGCAATCACAGACGCACAAGCTGAGCTTGCCGAAGCCACTGCTCGATCGGACCAGTTGCGCCGTCAAGTTGGCGCTGACCCAGAAAGCTCGATCGCAATCAGTTCGCTCAATCAGTCCGCAGGTGTCCAAGAAGCTCTCACTCAGCTACAGGCAGTGCAGGCAGAGCTTGCTAGCCAGCGGGCACGATACCGCGATGGACACCCAAAAATTGCGGTTTTGGTGCGGCAGGAGGCGCGGCTGAGTGCGCTGCTGCAACAGCGTATCAGACAGGTTTCGGGTGGCGACGCGCAGGTGTCTCAAGGAGATTTGCAGATTGGCGATCTGCGCCAATCGCTGATTTCTGACTATGTGCAGGCTGAAATTCAGCGGATTGGGGTCGCCCGTCGTGTGAGTGAGCTATCCCAAGCGCAAGCAGCTTATGAATCCCGTAGCCGCGTTTTGCCCAGTCTGGAAAAAACGCAGCGCGAACTCGATCGCCGCCTCACCGCCGCCCAAACCACCTATGAAACCCTTCTGAAGCGGCTGCAAGAAGTGCAGGTGACGGAAAACCAGACGATCGGCAATGCTCGCGTCATCTCAACCGCAACGGTTCCCGAAGACCCCGCCTCGCCCCCCAAAGCGATTCTTCTGGTGGCCGGAGCAATAGTTGGGCTGCTGCTCGGCGTTGCTGCCGCCTTCCTGCTCGATTTAACGATCGATCGGTCAAAACGCTGCGTGAAGCACGAGAACTGTTTGGCTATACGCTGCTTGGCGTAATCCCCACGATTGGGCGATCGGAAAAATCGGCGCTGCTGCGATCCGATGCTGCCCTCAGTCCGCCCCGCGTCATTCCAAGAGATTTTTCTGACTCTCCGGTGCAGGCAGCCTACCAGATGCTGCAAGCGAACTTGAAATTTCTGGTTTTGGATCGAGAACTCAAGTCGATCGTCATCACCAGTTCTGTTCAAAAAGAAGGCAAGTCGGAAGTTGCAGCCAGCCTAGCCGCATCAATGGCGCAGGTGAATCGGCGCATCTTGCTGGTGGATGCCAACATGCGTCATCCCGCCCAGCACCACGCCTGGGATCTGAATAATGCCAATGGCTTGAGCAATTTGATTGTCGGACAGGTGTCGATCGAGCAGGCCGTTCAACCCGTGACGCCCAACCTGCATGTTTTGACGGCTGGGGTGCTGCCGCCCAACCCGCTTGCTCTGCTCGACTCGGCTCGAATGGCTTCTTTCGTGCAGCTACTGTCCGAGCGATACGACTTTATCATCTTTGACACGCCTGCCCTCGCGGGTACGGCTGACGCTGCGGTCTTGGGCAAGCTCACTGATGGCATTGTACTTGTCGTCCGTCCGGGTATTGTGGATTCGGCCAGTGGCAGAGCCGCAAAAGAATTTTTGGCGCAGTCTGGGCAGCAAGTTTTGGGGCTGGTCGTCAACAGCGTCAATGTCAAGAGCGAGCCAGACAGCTACTTCTACTACACCAAGGCTGAACAGGTCAGCACCCCGCCAAACAGTCCTGAACACACTCGGAACTTGACTTGAACTCCTATGAAACTTTCTTCTTGGCTGCTGGAGCAACAGGCAAAACACAATCTAATATTGCCGCTGCTGCTCTTGCTGATCGTGCCGTTTCCTGCCTGGGGACAAACTGCCTTTCCGATCGCCCCGCTAGAAGCTGACACTCCAACAAACAGAACCCCGTCTAATTATGTTCTGGGTTCAGGCGATCAAATTACGGTGACGGTCTTTGGCTATCCGGAATATACGGGGTCACAAACCATTTTGCCCGATGGCACAATTGCGCTGCCGCTTGTGGGATCGATCGCCGCTACAGGGCAAACCACCGAATCCCTGACTCGCGAGATCACGGCAAGGCTCGATTCGCTGCTGGTTGATCCGGTTGTCACCATCAGCCTGACGACGTTGCGGCCTGTTGTTGTTAACGTTGCAGGTGAAGTTCAGCGGCCAGGACCAATTCAACTACGCAGCACGATTAATTCGGCAACGGCAACGACAGCGGGGCAGCACGATCGGCAATACATCCGGGTCGGTGCCAACTGTGAGTACGGCGCTGATTGAGCGGGCGGCATTACGCGCAATGCCGATATTCGCCAGGTTGTTGTCCGGAGAGCCACGCCCGGAGGGGCGTACACCACCTTGACGGTCAACCTCTGGGAGGCGATTTGGTCGGATGCGGCTCCACAAGATATCGTGCTGCAAGCAGACGACACGGTTTTTGTGCCGCGTTTGGCCGCAGATGCCACGATCGATCGCCGCCTGATTGCCCGATCGAGCTTTTCCCCGCGAACGGTGCGCGTCCGCGTGGTGGGCGAAGTGAACGCACCGGGACAAATTGAGGTTGCACCGGACAGTTCGCTGTCAAGTGCGATCGCCAGCGCGGGCGGTCCCACCGATGATGCTCGACTCAGCCAGGTCGCCTTTGTGCGGATGAATGAGGGTGGACAGATCGATCGCCAAACTGTGGACTTGCGAGATTTGTCTGACAGCTATCAGGTTCAAGATGGAGATGTGGTGATTGTGCCTGAAACAGATACATCAACGGTTTTGGATTTCGTCGGTCGAATTATCAGCCCCTTGAATTTTCTCTTTAGCATTTTTGATTAATGCTGAAGTAGTTGTCTAGTTTCAAGAACTAGAAATCTATAGGAGATTGAGAAATGATTGAAGACTTTGGAATTACTGTTGCTTGCTGCGACCAAGACTACGTATTTGCCAAGGCCTGCTGTGCCAGCGTCAGATACTTTCTTGGAAACGTTCCCATCTGCTTAATCACTGATGGAGAGTTGAATACTTCAACGCTGGAAAGGATCTATGATGTCAAAGTGATTAACCAGAAGAATGTATCCTCAGACCTTTTGCGAAAAAGGAGTTTTGGGTTTGGCTTGACCAAAATGGTTTCCTTCTGGGAAAGTCCCTGGAAGAATTTTCTCTCCTTGGATGCAGATACTATCGTCTGGTTCAACCTTTTGAAGTTTGCTAACTTCAAAGATTTTGATGTAGTGATCGACAAGCCAGATCACACTCACTCTAATGAAGACATCTGCACTTATTTCTTTGACACCTCAAAATTGGAAATATTTTCCCGACTTTGACTGGGAAGCTCATCGACATCACTACTTTTGTACGGGAGTTTTCTTCGGATCAAGAGATATCTTCAGCCTGGATGAATATGCTGAAATCTTGGATTTAATGTCCCGTGAGCCTCGACTATTTCTCCTGGGCGATCAAGGAATGTTGAATTTCATGCTCTGTCGTGCAGCAGACAGCGGCAGAATTCGGCTAGGACAAGAGAGCATACAGCTGATTGTTCCAGACTGGGAACAACAAAAGCTTCAAGAGGATTTTCGCTTTGAGCGTGTTGAACCCTGCTACTCAGGGAAGGATGTGGTTGTTCATTGGTGTGGACCTAACAAACCAACCTTTGAATCTTCTCAGGTTTACTCAAAAGCCATGACGTTTTTCCGCCGAAAGTTTATTCAGGATGCAAACCGGAATTACCTTCAAGCACAGACCTCATCCAATCAACCTTCAGTCAATGGCCTTAGCCTCATGGAAAGTATGCAGTTGAAGTCAGAAGATTTTCAGTATTACATGCTGAAATACAAAAATAAGATGCTGAGGAAATTGCGTATCAAGCAAAAAATCTACACGTGATGTAAACACAAATTGCTTCAAAAGCAGGTCCCATAGTTGGAAAACGCAAAGCCTTAACACACCAAAAATTTCCGCTTCACGCCTCAAAATCATTTTGCAAACTTAACTCTCACACTAGACAAATGGAAGCCTTAAAACAGACCTCTAGCACTGCGAAGCCCGTGAGCATTGCTGTCTGTGTGATTACGTGCCTGCGCCCCGACGGTTTGCATAGATTGCTCGAAGGGCTTGCTGCCCAGCAGTTTACGAAGAATGCTCGACCGAACATACAAATTGTGGTTGTAGATAACGATGCCGAGGGATCTGCCCAGAGTGTTTGCGAGAAGTTTACTGCAAAGCATGATCTGCGGCTTGATTACGATATTGAGAAGCAGCGAGGAATTCCGTTTGCCCGCAATCATGCTGTCGATATGGCTAAAGACAACGTTGACTTCATCGCTATCATTGATGACGACGAAGTGCCTACGAAAAACTGGTTGGATGAATTGATGGTGGCTCAAAAAGAATTTGAGGCTGATATTCTAACTGGTCCTGTCGATCCTCATTTTATGGAGCCGACTGCCGACTGGCTGCACAACTTCTTTGGTAGTGGCAATCTACCCAATGGGCAAAATTTGCTGCATAACTACGGCTATGCTTATACGAGCAATTTATTAGCTAAGGCCGAGCTATTTCAACATCTTCGCTTCGATGAGCGCTTTGCTGTCACTGGTGCCGAAGATACCCACCTGTTCATGCAGGTTTTTGATAAAGGATATAAGGCTGTTTGGGCAAACAATGCGCTTGTAACGGAATGGCTTCCAGCAAGCCGTACAAATCTAAGATGGCTTTGGCAAAGAGCATACAGTCGGGGTAATCGGTTTGCGTTTTGCGAACTGGCTCGAAATAGAGCGCTGAGAACAAAAATTCAACGGCTTGCTAAAGGTGGTTTCCGCTTGATGCAGGGTGTGGGAATCGCAATTATTTCGGTGGGGCGGCGATCGATGTTCGTGCGAGGTGTCCAGACTGCGTGTTTGGGAGCAGGAATGATTACTGGCAGTTTCGGGGTTGAATACCAAGAATACAAAAGAATTCATCGTGTTTAGTCGAGAGGTTAGGGCGATTTCATTTTGAAGGATTTGCTCAGGGAAAGAGTCAGAGGAGTTATTTGATAATGTACAAAACACTGCGATTTTGTGAAAATCTCTTTACAGCCATATCGCTCTTTTTCTTTTCGCGGGGGCTCTTTGTCTTTTTTCTAGGTCTTCCCTCTGAATCAAATCCAGATCCAGATAGCGCACTACTACGTTCTATCTTTCTTTTAATTTATTTAGTCACTATTTTTATCTTGGCTCTCCGTTGGCGAAAAACGCTTAGAGCCTTTGGGAAGAATCAATGGGTACTTCTATTAATGGTTTTGGCAATTAGTTCGATCTTATGGTCTTCTATACCGAGTATTACCTTTAGAAAAATAATTGCTCTAATTGGTTCAACCCTTTTTGGAATTTATTTTGGCTCTCATTACGATTTTGATGAACAACTTAAGATCATGGGTTGGACATTTGGTACATCCATAGTATTGAGCTTTATGTTTGTAATTTTAATACCTGCATATGGAGTGATGAATACCAAAGCTATTGCCGGAGCTTGGCAAGGAATTTATCTTCACAAGAATAACTTAGGAGAAATGATGTTTATCAGTTCCCTAGTCTTCTACTTTCTCTCTGAGAAGACAAAGAAATACAGATTCATCTACCAATTAGCTTGTATTGCTTCCGTTATGCTTGTATATTTTGCCGATTCATTAACGTCCTTAGTCAATGTAGTGTTTTTTCTTTGTTGTACTGAAAGCGCTGAAGTATCTATCTTTAAGATCTAGAACTGGTCTATTTTTTTATCTTATCATCCCTGAGCTTAGCTTTGGATGTTCTCCTTAATTCTGGCAGTAAACTTCAGCACTTTTTTAGATCTCGGCAACAAAGACGTTACATTACTGGTAGATTGCCTTTGTGGGCATCGCTGTGGGAATTTATTAAAGTAAAGTTCTGGTTTGGTTATGGTTATGGAGCGTTCTTTCTGCTCCACATTCAGAAACTCAATTGCTTTGGCGAGTCCACAACTGGAAGCCACCTCACTCACACAACGGCTTTGTAGAAATATGGCTTAGTTTGGGGTTTGCTGGTCTAGTTACCTTTGCATTCGGATATTTATACAGTGTAAGCAAAGCGCTATTCAAGTACTTAATATCAAAAGATATTGGAGAACTATGGATATTTTCTTTCCTACTGTATACCGTGTTTTTAAATCTCACTGAGGTGTCCTTTCTGTCGACTAATAGTCTAAATTGGATACTCTCACTGGCATGTATTTACTCGCTCAATTCTACCGTTAAGCTCAAGTAAAAATGACAAAGAAAAATCTTCGATCGATAATCACAGAGATATCCGAACATCCGTTTGTGCGAGATGTGTGGTCACTTCTTAGTTCCTCCCTATTGAGGTTAGTCTTCCAATCTGCATACTTTATCATTTTAGCCCGTACGTTTGGCCCCGACCAGTATGGCTCGTATGTTGGTACTATTGCAATTATTTCTCTTTTTATTCCGTTTGCAAGCTTGGGAAGCAATTGGCTTCTCATCCAAAAAGTCTCTAGAGATCCAAGTACGTTTGCAGAGTGCTACGGCACCTCAATCCTCAAGAATATTATTTTTGGTACAGCATTCATTTGTATCATTCTTTTCACATTCAGCTCATACCCCATCCCTAATATCTCCATCTACTCAGTACTCTTTTTATCTTTATCGAATCTCATATTTATGACGCTAAGTGATATTTGCAGAGATGCATTTATAGCGGTGGGGTTACTAAAATATACAGCGAGAGTAATATTGCTTTTGTCCGCCAATCGATTCTTAGCTTCATTAGCACTTGTAACCCTGTTTAAATCGCCTACTTTGCTGATCTGGTCAGCATTGTACTGTATAGCGACGTTGGCTACAGCAATCATTAGCTCTATTTTAGTGTTTAAGTTAATTGGTCGTCCTAAATTTAGCTTCTCTAAAATCACTCAAGAGTTAGCTCAAGGTTTTTCCTTTTCGGTTGGTGCATCTGCTGAAAATATTTACAATGATTTGGATAAGGGAATGCTAGTTAAATTGTCAACCACTGAAGCTACAGGAATATATGGGGCTGCTTTTCAGATCTTTAGTGTTTCGTTGACCCCGCTGCACGCATTAATGATGGCTGCGTACAGAAAATTCTTCCAGAAGGGAGCATCTGGCATTAAAGGTAGCTTGGAGTTGTGTAAGAAACTTATACCTGTATCGTTGGGTTATTCTCTGTTGGGTATGACTGGAATATTAATTCTGGCCTCTTTCCTGCCGAAAATACTCGGAGAACAATATGCCGATTCTGCTCTCGCTTTGATCTGGTTTTCCCCTTTAATTTTCATTAGAGCAATACATTCTCTTGGAGCTGACGTACTGACTGGAGCTAATTACCAGAAAGCAAGGAGTACAAGTCAAATCTTAGTCGCCTTCGCGAATGGGATTCTCAACTTTTGGTTAATTCCCTTGTACCAATGGCGAGGTGCGATTTTAGCTACAATCGTCTCTGAGGTGCTGTTAATGATTCTTCTTTGGAGTTGTGTTTACGTTTACTCTAGAAGAAGCAACGGGGGTTTCACTTAGAAAGCGAAAGTATTGGAAAAGACAAACAAACTGTGGTTTTGATCGCAATGCTTAGATAAAGGTGTATGTAGATCTGGTGCAGTCCATTGAAGCGCAATTAAGTTGAAATAAATCAGGAGGTTTGGGTCTATCACTTGTTTGCTTTTTTCACCGCTGCAAGTACAAAATTGGAGTAATTCACGAAATGCAAAAAGCTTTATTTTTAGTTTGGAAGAATTATCAGCGTCGTGCAGAAGTTCTTGCGCCTCAAATGATATCTGAGGTGCTATTCATTCCTCATATTTTCAGAAGAAAGGCATTCAGACTTGTTGATTACCTGTTCAAATTCTTGGTAAGTCTTCATGTTAGCATTCGACAAAAGCCAAAATTTATTATCGCCCAGTCTCCTCCTTTGTATAGTGCCGTTCCAGCACTACTTCTGAAAATACCTTACGTGATAGATGCCCACAACCCGGTCTTTCAAAATGTAGGGGGCAAGATTTCTTGGGGAAAACTGCCTTTAAGCAGCTTCTTAATTAGAAACGCTCGTGCAGTCATTGTTCACAATCACAGCATTCTTAATCTGGCAAAACAAGCTTACCCAAATGTGCGTTTTTTTAAGGTCTCTGACCCGATCGAAAAGATTGAATCTCGTCAAAAATCAGCGATTGCACAATCAAATATTAGCTAATTTGTTCATTCGATCCAGATGAACCAATTGAAATTCTTGTGGAAAGTATGGCTAGCCTGCCAGAGTATAATTTTGTCATCACCGCCGATCCCTTAAAGCTTCCTTCTGAATTGCGAGTAAAACTTCAAAGTCTTACCAATGTTCAGTTGAAAGGCTTTCTCCCAGTTCGGGAATACCATGCTTTTCTTTGCAGCAGCGTCGCTGCTCTTGTCCTAACCAATCAAGATTCAATTCAACCTAGTGGTGCTTGTGAAGCTTTATCTTCCGATACACAGTTAGTTGTTAGCA
>JAAUTJ010000203.1 GCA_012031475.1 Leptolyngbyaceae cyanobacterium SM1_3_5
CGCAACTGCAAGATCAACCACGTTGCCTCGCATGATGAAATCTTGAAAATCGCTTAAAAGACCTCTGCTTCTTCTCATTGCCATCTGCTTTTCTCCTTAGGTTGCGGCGATCGCCCACTCAAGACACATCTAAAATTGACGAACAAAAAACTATATCAGCCTTTTGACAGATTGCAAGTCGCTAAGACACATAAGTCTTGTGCAGAGAAAATTGAAATTGCATCGCCGCTTGGCGATCGCCACTGGTTATAAATCACATCGTTCAGCCCTTACTCTTATCCATCAGCCCTCCTTGACTTGCTTCGCAACAGTTTGACTGAGGCTCGCTGAACCACACTCAGTGGCTCCTCCCATTCCCGAAAGCAGAGCAAAACGCTGTATATGGAAAAAAAACTGAATTTTTCTTAGAAAAACCCTAAGTTTTGACTTGAGTTGATTGCGGTAGCAAACTATGATATTAAACCAGCGAGCAATAGGCGAACGATTGGTGATCTTCTTCTCTGCCGTAGTCTACGGACACAAAACCCATGAGTAACACTACGGCCTTTTTATCAGGGTGTGCCATTACCGGAGTCGCAGCGGTTGTGTTGCTGGGCGGCGGCTTTGCAGTCGGACAATATCGCAACAGTGCGCCGCCCGGAGTTTTGCCCACTCCGACCCAGACACTTCCGGCCTCACCTGAGGTGGTGCCCATCCCGGTTCCACCCTATCCCACCAGCCTGACCGAAGCAAACGACCCACAGGTAACAAGAGACCTTGACCAGCAGCGCACCGAAACCGCAGCGCTTAAGTCGCAGGTTGAAGACCTCAAGCGCCAAGTTGAACAGCAGCGATCGGATATGCAGCGCTTGACGGCTCAAATTCAAGTGCAGCAAGATACGCTCAACGCGATCGCGGTTCGTTCCGATCGAAGCGATGACCTGAGCGGTTCGGGTCAGTCGCAAACCTTGCTGATGGGCGCGGTTGGCTTTGGCTTTTTGGTGGTGTTAGGCGGTGGCGGCGCAGTGCTGATCGGCGTGATTGTGCTGCTGGTTCAGTCTCAGCGGCGATCGAACCGCTCCATGCATGTGATTCATCCGGTGCAGCCGACCTACAGCTTCAGCGACCAAGATTTGCTGCCGCCGCAGATGCGTCCCCGCCGCGCTCGACAAATCAACTACTACGAAGACTGAACGCTATGAAGATACATTGGCGTCATCGTCGGGTTTCAGCAAATGCTGGTCGAACGCTTGGCGGCTGGGAAAAATCTCAAACTGCGTTTCCATGTTTGAAAGTTCCAGCAGCATTCGGGCTTGTCCACTGAGCGAACAAAGCGCGAATTTGATGTTTCGCTCTCGTGCCCGCTTGCTGGCAACCACGATCGCGCCCAGACCGCTGCTGTCCATAAACGATGTTCCGCTTAGGTCAAGCAGCAGGTAGCGGATATCTTGCTCGATCGCATTTTTTGTCCAGGCGATGACCTGAACACCTTCAGTCGAACTGAGAATGCGCCCAGACTGGTAGACGATGATAGGATTCATGTAGAGAGTGACGGATAATCAGGTGATTTGCTCGATCGCTCCGGCTCAAGTGGCGGAACGACTTTCAAAAACAAAAACGGTAGTCGATCGCTACGATCGACTACACAAACAGTAATGTAAACAAAATTCCTCGCTCAGTGCAGCGTCAATCTTGATCGATCGAAGCGATGCAGCCCATCATCTCAGTCGTTTTTGCGATTGGGTGACGGCTCGGTGGTTTGTCCATCAGGCGCAGGTTTGCGTACTGCGCCCTGACCCTGCTTTTGCACCTCAGAAGACTGTCCCTGGTCGTCATCAGAAGGCTTGCCCGGTTTTTTGTCGCTCATGATCTTGCAATTGATGAACTCTTTGGTTTTATCACGGTTCGGTCCTGAACAAAATACAGTTTCTACGGAAGACGAAAAAAGCTCGATCGCCAGACCAAGCTTTTTGCAAATCAAATGATTTTGAAAACGAAACTACACCACGCTGCGGCGATTCAAAGCACCCCAAATAAACAGCGCAATAATTGCACCTAAAACCGCGATCGCAATGCCCGGAATCGAAAAAGAAGTTGCGGCAATTTGAAGGGAGTTATGCACCAGCAGCGAATAGATCGAACCGCCGATGAACGCGCCAATCACGCCCAACAGCATCGTACCCAGAATGCCGCCGCCTTGACGACCAGGATAGATGACTTTGGCGATCGCACCTGCAATTAAACCTAAGACAATCCAAGCGAGAATACCCATCTCTAAAAGCTCCTTTGATTGGAAAGCTGAATGTATTTATCATGCCAAGAAGCAGGTTTGAATCGATCTGCCAGGTGGGGTAATCGATCGCGCTCAAAAGACAGAATCAACCCACAGCAAAACGAAATGCCTCTGCTTCTAATGACTGAGAGTCACAATCAAAATGCAGAGGCATTCTTTATAAAACTCAATGTCTACAATTTTGAATAAAACCTGTGTAAAAAGCCTAAATATTCAGCCGTTGATAAATCACGTCAAGGTGCTTGAGATGCTGTTGCGGATCGAAGCAGGAATCGATCGCCCCCTCATCAAGATATTTCTGCACCTGTTCATCCTGCCGAATTAGCGCCTCAAAGTTGCCGTCTGGCTGATTCCAAGCCGTATGAGCGCAAGACTGCACGATCGAATATGCCTCCTCGCGGCTCAAGCCCTTATCCACCAGGGCAAGCAGAACGCGCTGGCTGAAGACGACGCCGCCGAAGCAGTTCAGGTTCCGCTGCATATTTTCAGGATAGACCAGCAGATTTTTCACCAAATCGGTGATTTCGGCCAGCATAAAGTGCGTCACGGTCAGGCAGTCGGGGAACATCATCCGCTCCACCGAACTGTGAGAAATGTCGCGCTCGTGCCACAGAGCAATATTTTCCAGCGCGGCAACCGCATAACCCCGGACAATCCGCGCCATTCCGCTCAGCCGTTCCGATCGAATCGGGTTGCGCTTGTGCGGCATCGCGGACGAGCCTTTTTGCCCCTTCGAGAAAAATTCTTCCACTTCCAGAACGTCAGTGCGCTGGAGATTGCGAATTTCAACGGCAAACCGCTCGATCGAAGCCGCCAAGAGCGCCCAAAACCTGCACATATTGAGCATGGCGATCGCGGGGAAAATTACCTGAGTGGAAGCGGTATCCGGTTCTAGTCCCAGCTTCTGACAGGCGATCGCTTCAATCTGCGGATCAACATTGGCGTAGGTTCCGACTGCCCGGAGATTTTGCCGACCGCAATTTCAGAGTGCAGACGACACAAGCGATCGCGATGCCTGAGCATTTCGGCTAGCCATCCGGCCAGCTTGAAGCCAAAGGTGATCGGTTCGGCGTGGATGCCGTGCGATCGCCCGATCATCACCGTAGCGCGATGCTGCTGCGCCTGATAGCGAATCGCCTGAATGCAATCTTCAAGCTGGCTACCCAAAACATCCAAGCTGGCAACCAGTTGTAGCGCCAAGGCCGTATCGAGAACGTCAGAACTAGTCAAGCCCAAATGAATGTAGCGTCCTGCCTCTCCGACATATTCATTCACATTCGTCAAGAAGGCGATCATGTCGTGCTTAACTTCCGCTTCGATCGCCAAAACGCGCTTGGGATCAAAGTTTGCTTTCGCCTTGATCGTTTCAACTGCCTCAGCCGGAATGTAGCCGAGTTCGGCTTGCGCTTCACAAACGGCAATCTCAACTTGCAGCCAGGTTTTGAGCTTGTAGGTATCCGTCCACAAGTCGCCCATTTCAGGCAAAGTATAACGCTCGATCAAGGCTTTCGTGCCCCAGAACACAATGGATTTATTGTATCGCAGGGGAGAGCTATCTCAAAGTTGGGTTGCGCTGGCTGAACAGCGTACTGCAACCCAGAGTAAGCGCTGCTTGAGACAGTAAAATTTTATAAATTAGAATAATCAGAAATTTCCGCTTCGATCGATTTTTGGTAATCTTATTCTTCATCCCAGTCGGGATATTGGGGCGGCGCATCGCCATAAGATTCGAGAATTTCGGCGTAGTTCGATCGCGAATCGTTGGCCTGAATTTTCTCTAGCTGAACCGCGAATTCCCACCAGTCGCCAAAATCGAAAATATACGTGAACGTTGTTCCTTCACCAAACGGTAGATCGCCAATTTTCACTTCCTCGGTCGAAGGAGATTCTTCAGAAAGCGGATGAGAAATTCTTACCAGAAGACCGACTTGATTACGATATTCAAACAGATCTAAATGATCGTGGTCAAAATCGACTGAATCCAAAATCAAGCGGCTCAAATCATACAGCGTCATGTCGCTAGAAATTGCGATGCTTCGCCACGCTTTGCCCAGAGAAACTTTGAAGGCGAACACACCCGATCGAAACTCAGACTGCGGCACTGCCAGCACATTCTTCCATTCGGGGAAATAGGGCTGAAAGGCAGGTTGAAATTCACCAAATGGCAGTAAGGAATTCCTCTCAGATTCCCATTCCATGCCCTGTTCGATAAAAGCGTGAATCAAGATTTGCATCATTGCATTTCCAAAGGGCGATCGCTTGATTTTCTTGACGCGCCAGCCTTTTCCCGCTTCCGGTTTGCCCGATTCAATTTTCAAGAAGCCAAATAGATTCAGCATTGCCAGATTGTGAAATTCCGGCCAGTAGTTCAAGGTTTGCTGGTCGGAAAACTGTTTGAAGGTTTTTCCTTGGTCGGGAAGCGATCGCCAAAACTGCACACACTTTGTTCCCTCATTCAAAGTGCTTCTCCGTTCACCCACAATCTGCTCACTCGCTCGAATCATGTACGCTTCCAGGAGGGAAAAATAGCGCTCGGTCGGCGTTAATTGCTGCCACGATCGCAAAATCTCAGAGTTCAAAACCAGCGTGTTCTTCTTGCCTTTGCTGAACACTTTTCCCAGTCCAGTGACTCGCAGCAGCAGATACAGACCGTTAATCGGTGGATAGGATTTTTGAGCAGGCCGCTTCAAGTCAATTTGGATTGGATTGCTCAAGCGCTGATTGAGGTCTGACAGCAAGTTTTGCGCGATTAGATAATAGGTTCCACTGGCTGGAATTCCCGCTTCGCCCACAAAATCGAGCAGCATTTGAAAGTCTTGCAGAATCGTTCCGGGTGTTGTTTCGGTAATCGTTTGCTGGTGCAGAAGTTCGATCGCCTCCTCGGACAAAGGCGGCAGTTCTTCGGCTGCATTTTGCCACATGGTCGATCGAATTTCCTGGTCAAGCGTGTCTCGATCGGGCAACGGTGAGTTTTCTAGATCGCTGTCCAATTTCTCGACACCGATTATTGCAGCAATTTTGTTAAGAAGCTGTGATAATTGTGCGGGTGGAGGCGGTAGATTTGCAGGTAAATCGTTTGCGTTAGGTAGGGCGGAGAGTTCAGGCAAAGGGTTTTCTGCGGATTTCAGGCTTTGATTGTACTGCGCTTGAAAGGCTTGCAAACCTTCTTGTGAAGTCATGTCAAAGCCTGCTGAAATTCCAGAGGAAAAGAAGGATTTTGCAATACCAAAATTGCTAGAATTGTTCATCAAATCTTTGAATTTTGGCGCAATCTTTTTGAGAAAGCTGACAATCTTGCTGGCGTTACGCAGCTTGTAAACTCTTTGTAGAAACTGCCAGAATGCCATCAATTCAGGAATGGTTGAATTGGCTTGTTCTGGATCGAGCAGGGTCACTTTGCGCGGAAATAGCTGAGTGACGATCGCCTCCACATCATTCTTTGTCATCTTTGGCAGCGTCATCGACTGATAGGCATAGCCAAAGTAGATCATTTGATCGATCCAGCCGCCCACCGCTTCTTCTTCGCCAGGATGAGCCGCAAGATAGCTTTTGCCTTCTGGCGATTTGACAAATTCTTCAACCAAATCGGCCACATAGTCTTCAAGTGCGGCGATCGCTTCATCAAAATCCGCAAAGCCATCAATCCGGTTGAGGTCAAGCGTCATAGCAGTAAATCCCCTGCTGATTCGATATCTGTAATCATAAGGAATTTGCGCGGATGGACAAGACCCTAATTGCTCGATCGCTCAAATTGTTTCTCAGGAGCGCCTCACAAGGACAAGTCCGTCCTGAGCATGAATGAAAGAAACAGTTTTACTCTCTAGTTGTAGAAGTATTGTAGAGACAATCCTGAGCCGAGAAACCGAGCCGTCAATCGCACCGTGAAGGGTCTGATTAGGAGCGTGATGAAAAAGATTTCGCCGATTCGGAAGCGCCAGCCAGCCCAACCTCAAGCCTTGCCTACCCAGTTCGCTCATCTTGAACCTCAACCTCCCTGCTGTGGAAATTGATGGAGGTTCGGCTGAGCATTGGGTTTGTGTGCCTGCTGGAAGATGTGCAAGGGTTGTCAGTGGCTCCAGAAATTACACACCTATGGCTTGTGGGCTGGGTCGTTTCGTCCTGACGATCAAGTGTGGAGAAAACTACTATGAGCAGAAGTGTCGGGAACGGTTGGTCAAGCATCTCAAGAAGACCGCTCAGTCTCTCGGCTTTGATGTAGTCCCTCAGCCTCCTACCCCTGAAAGTGTTTCTTGAGAGAAGGATTAACTTCTTGTGACAAATCAGCTTTGAGATTCCTGAATGGAGGAACTTTTCAGCGATACAAAAGATTCTGCCTACAAAACTTCGTGAACGGTTTTGACCAATTCCTGCGCCGTATAGGGCTTTGATAGAAATGTTTGGATGCCCAAAGTTTCTGCGGCAAGCTGATTGCTTGATGCGAGGCCGCTCATCGCAATAATCTTAACATCAGGGTTGATTCTTCTGAGTGTGCGAATGAGCGTAATTCCATCCATGATTGGCATCATAATATCAACTAAAACGGCGCTGATATCGCTTTGATGCTGCACATAGAGCGCGATCGCTGCAACGCCATCACGTGCCACCAAAGCTCGATAGCTATAGGTTTCTAGCGCAGTTTGGCTAATCTCGCAGATCGACGCTTCATCATCAACCACTAATATCAGTTCGCCCTGTCCAAGCGGTATTTTCGATGCTCGAATTTCTGCTGATTCTACCCGGTTCACGGCAGGTAGAAATATTTTGAATGTTGTGCCCTCATGAATTACGCTCTTCACTTGAATGAAACCACCGTGACTTTTGACAATGCCGATCGCAGTCGATAGTCCCAATCCCGTTCCTTTGCCGACTTCTTTGGTCGTGAAAAACGGCTCAAAGATTCGATCGACAATTTCAGGCGGAATTCCTATGCCCGTATCGCTCAGCGACACCACAATATAAGAGCCGACTTTCGCATCCAAATTCATTCGCGCCTCGGCTTCGTCCACCACAAAGTTTTCTGCATGGATGCTGAGGATTCCACCGTTGGGCATGGCATCGCGGGCATTGACGCAGAGATTCATTAGCACCTGATGTAGCTGCGTTGCATTCCCTGTGACTGTCCACAAATCTCCAGGAATATCGGTGTGAATTTCGATCGATTTTGGAAAAGTTTCTTGAGCAATTTGCTGAATTTCTCGAATCAAATGTTTGATTTGCAACAGTGTTTGCTTGCCTTCCACCCCACGCGCAAAAGACAGCACTTGCTTGACTAGTGCTGCGCCTCGTTTGGTGTTTGTTTCAACAATGTCTAGCATCCGTCGAGTGCGATCGTCTGCGTTCGGTAGCTGCATCTTGAGCAGTTGAGCCGTTGCCAAGATTGGAGTCAAAATATTGTTTAAATCATGGGCAATGCCGCTTGCCAAT
>JAAUTJ010000204.1 GCA_012031475.1 Leptolyngbyaceae cyanobacterium SM1_3_5
GCCGTTCTATTCGCGTTTCTTGCAGGCGGCATCGTCTTGAACGTCCTCAAAGAAGAACTGCCCGAAGATCGAGAAAGCCACTTCTGGTCTTTTGCGATCGGCGCGATCGGATATGCAGTGCTGCTGCTAGGACTGTAATGAATTGACGGAGAAAAAAGCGATCGATTCTGTTAGAAATTCTGTTAGAAGTGCAATAGAAATGCAGCGTTAAATCTGGTTCAATATCCATTTGCTTAGCGCTTGCCATTCTGCTGAAATCGCCAAGGCTTGAGCATCAAAATCGCTTCCCAAATTTGCGGCATAGCTGGCAAAAGAATCTGCCCAGTGTACGATCGCTTCAACGGGTGAATGCGGCGAATATTGCCACGCCTGCTGCAAGGTGCGGCTCATTTCGGCGGCATGTCCAGTCTGGTGCAGATACCAGGCAATCCAGATCAGCGTACTGTAGCGAATTTGCGATTCCAGGTGGCGAATGGGCGGCGGCAAATCGGGCTGAGCAAAGAAGTGGTCGATCACGGCGGCGAGCGATCGCGCCTGCGGCAAGCCCTGGTGCATGGCGCTGTTTTCGTGCTGGCGATAGCGCACCGTCACCTGCGGCAGCCAGATCGATCGACAGCCCAGCCGCGCCAGCCGCAGCACCAGTTCGGTATCTTCGGCGGGAGGAAAGCGCGGATCAAAGCCGCCCGATCGATCGAGCCAGTCGCGACGAAACAGCATGGCGCTGGGCAAAAACAGGTTTCCAGCGCAGCCAGCTTTTCCAAATCGAGCGTCGGAATTTGCCGCCAGGGTTCCACCCGCATCAGTGGTTCTCCGGTGGCGCTGATCCGCTGCCAGCCGCTATGCACGATTCCCACGTCGGGATTCCCTTGCGCGATCGCCAACTGCGCCGCCAGCTTGTCCGGCAAGAACACATCGTCCGCATCCAAAAAAGCAATCCATTTGCCCCGCGCCAGTTGAACGCCGTGATTGCGAGCGATCGCTACGCCTTGATTGGGCTGACGAACCGTTCGCAAATCAATATTTAGAGATTGATTTTGATAGGCTTGGAGCATTTCCTGCGTTCGATCGGTTGAGCCATCATCTACTACAATTAGCTCAAAATTTTGCTCGGTTTGATGCAGCACACTGTCGATCGCTTCGGGCAAATAGCGATCGCAGTTGTAGGCTGGAATCACCACGCTAATGGCGGGCTGCGATCGTGAAATAGCTGTCATTGCAGCATTTACCTGGTTCAACAAATTAACTTCAACTGCGGTTTTGACCGATCCTTAAGTTTGACAACTGCCCATCCTGTGAATCAGGAAAAAATCAGAAAGACTAGAATCTTTTCGCTGATTTCGATCGACTTTTAGAGTGCTTGGCTGCGGTAGCCTGCGATCGGCCAATTTATCACCGATTAACTTTGTGAAGTAATGGTGAACACGGTTTACACTGGGCAGGAAAGCGTCTATTCTCGGTGTAATCACGTAGTCAAGCTGGATTCCAGTGCCGCAGAGCAAACGGCTGTTGCAAAGCAAACGGCTACGAGATTTGTAAGGGATGTCTGCCGAAACGCCTCACGCTGCATTGAAGCATACGAATTGCGTACTTTCACGCTGGTTCGTGGCTGTCGTTCCACTCGATCGCTGATGAGATTTCGCAATTCTTAGGGGTACTGTTTGCGGTTGCGATCGAATCGACGCTGCTCGATAACGCTGCGGTCAAGGCTGCTGAGATTCCCAGAGTTTTGATTTTTCAAGGGTGTTTAGACCACGTGCAGGTTCGGTCATACCGTTGACTCGCTCCTGCTTCTTGCTTCAACTGCTCACCAAGGTTGCTCTGGTGAACAAAGGTTTGTGCTGTTCTCCCAACATCCTCCAAAATTTTAGGTAAATAATTGTGTCAGAAGTGATTACAGCGCCCGGTGGCGGCAGCTTTCCTACATTCGGCCTCGAAGTAATTAGCCAAGGGCCAGTCACCCTGCGAACTCCACCTGATTCGCCTGCGGGAACTGTGCAGGCGATCGGCAGCCAGCGAGACGACACGATTCGATCGATTGCGATCGATTCAACCACCCCGTTTGTGATTTCCGGGGAACTTGGAAACGATCAAATTAGCGGCGCGGCAGGTGACGACGAGCTATTTGGCCGCAGCGGAGACGATGTAATTCGCGGCAATGCGGGCAAAGATACGATTCGCGGTGGATTAAATAACGACACGCTGTATGGTGGCGACGGCAACGACTCGCTGTTTGGCGATGCGGGCGACGACACGCTGTATGGTGGCGCAGGCGACGATACGCTGCAAGGCGGCATCGGCAACGACACGCTCAAAGGTGAAGCAGGCCGCGATTTGATCTACGGCGGCTTTGGCGACGATGTGATCGATGGCGACGAAGGCAACGATCGCCTGTTTGGAGAAGACGGCAACGATGTGATTCGCGGCGGCGCAGGCAACGATCGCATTGATGGCGGCGCAGGCAACGATACGCTCTTGGGCGGCGCAGGCAATGATCTGATCATTGGCGGACTGGGCAGCGACGTGATGCGCGGCGGTGCAGGCCGGGATACGCTGGTTGCGGGAGCCGGATTGGATGTGCTGACAGGCGGCGGCGGTGGCGATCGCTTTGTGTTTGGCAAAGGCTCCAACGACCATCTCGACAAAATCACCGACTTCAACCCGAACGACGACACGATCTTTCTGGATCGATCGCTGCTGCCCGGTTCCGGCTTGGGCACAGGCCGCCTAAAGTTCTCCGACTTCAAGGCCGTTAACAGCCTCAGCGATGAGACAGCCGCCAAAATCATCTACGAAAAAAGTACGGGCATTGTGTTCTATAAGCCCACCAGCGGTACACAGGTCGAACTGCTGCAACTGAAGAAGAACCTGCCGATCACGGCTTCCGACTTCCAAATTGGCAACGGCTAATTCAGGTCGGGTGTCGGGGGTCGGCAAGCGGGGGCTGTCCAGCCGATCCACCAGACCACTCGACAGCGGAAGGATTATCCCAACAGGCGCTACTGGGTCTGTGGCATCGCACCCGCCAACCATCCTCAAAATCCCCCATTCATGGGGACTTTGGAGGGCTGCTCCGATCGCAAAATGGCTGATCGAACTGACGTTCTTTCCATTCACGCCTGTGTTCACTAAAGCGAGCCGACCTCCCCACCAGATCTATTACAATCTTGGCTGGATCTTGCAGCAGCAGGAAGATCTGGAGCAGGCTGCCGATCGCTACCGCAAAGCGATTGTGATTGGCAGGCAATCCGGCCAAGCGGAACTGTGTGCCGATGCCCATCACAATTTGGGCGTGGTTTTGGCACAGCAGGAGCGCTGGCTGGCTGCGGCCTATCACTACCGTCGATCGATCGATCTGCGCCCGACCCTGTTGGCCTACTGCAATTTGGGAACGGCACTGCTTCAGCAAGGCGAAACCGCAGCGGCGATCGAAATCTACCAGCAGGCGACGAGCTTCCCGGAGCAGAAGCCAGCCCCATCCAGGCAAATCTCTATCACCATTTGGCGCAGGCGTGGCAGCAGCAGCGACGCATGGGCGAGGCGATCGCCGCTTACCATCAGGCCATCGCGATCGATCCTTCCAGAGCCGAAATTCACTACAACTTGGGACGCGCCCTGCATCAGCAAGGCGATTTTACCGGGGCGATCAACTGCTTCCAAACCGCGCTGCGGCTGAATCCCAACTTGGCGCAGGCGTGGGGCGAGTCCGGGCTGGTTTGGCTGGCGACGGGTCAGATCGATCGCGCCCTACAGGATTTTCGGCAGGCGATCGTCCCGGATCAAGCATTCATTGCGGCTTACTGCGATTGGATTCGATCGCAGCCTGTGACGGAGGAATTTGAACAGGCGCGATTTGCCTGCGCGGAGTTTCTGATCGCTTTGCAGACGGATTCGCAGCCGGAGCGATCGCTATTGCAGGCATGGCTGTTGCAGATATTGACGCACTGGGCAAACGTGCTGTCGGACTATGGCGGCGAGGTTCAACTGCGCTATGCCGAGCAGCTTTATCAATATGCCTTGCGACTCCAGCCGCAGCAGATTCACCAGCAGATTCAACTGTATCAACGGTTGGCGCAGTGTCTCGCCCGCCAACGGCGATTTGCTGCCGCGATCGTCACCTGTCATTTGGCCTTGGCGATCGACCCGCAAAACGCCTTAATTCAGGCGGAACTCGATCGAGTCCAGCGATCGAGCGAACTGGCACGATCGCCCAATGCCTCATCCTGCGCGGGTTTGAACTGTGAGCCTTGTCTGCAACGGATGACGCTGAAGTTTGCGCCCGTGCGGTTGAGCGAAGGCGTTTATCAGCTTGACAGTCGATCGCCCGTGCCTGCCGACCGCATCGATCGCACCGTCACGACGATCGACAATGGCCGCATTTGGGTCGCCCCACAAACGAGCGTGTGGCGAGCTTGCAGCGCGATCGCCGTCTTCTCCGCTGGAGGGGAACGGGTCGCGAATTTGTCGCGCAGCTATCCGGGCAGTTGCCGATTTGCAAGGCGGATGCCTCATTGCAAGTTTCCGATGCGCTGCCGCCGCCGCTGCGGGTAAACGGACGAGTAGCCGCGCTGTCGAGCTTGTCGGGTAGCGTCTATTTTCACTGGATGATTGATTTGCTGCCGCGCCTGGAAATTTTGCAGCAGCAGTTCGATTTAAAGCAGATTGATTACTTTTTGGTGAATTCTAATCAGCGATCGTTTCAGCGCGAAACTCTACAGAATTTTGGTATAAATCCTGACAGAATTATCGAGAGCGATTGCCATCCGCACATTCAGGTCGAGCAACTAATTGTCCCCGATTTTGTTAGCAGCTTGGGCTGGGCGCAGCCGGAAGCGATCGCGTTTTTACGAAAGCAGTTTTTACCAAAAGATCATCACAACTTTTCACTCAATTTTCACCAGAACGGCTATGGTGATTTACAGCATGAGAAAGAGCGATCGCCCCAAGATTCTCCGTTCATCTACCTCAGCCGGACTGACGCTCGCTATCGCCGTTTGCTGAACGAAGATCAAGTCTTGGAAGTGCTGCGGCCTTATGGCTTTGTTGCCCTGACGCTGGATGCACTCTCGGTTGCCGAGCAAGCCGCTTTGTTTGCTCGCGCTCAGGTCATCGTTGCGCCGCACGGCAGTAGCCTGACCAATTTAGTTTTTTGTTCACCACAAACGCAAGTCGTTGAACTGGTTTCTCCGAACTATCAGCGACACTATTTTTGGCAAATCAGCCAATTATTGAACTTGACGCATTACGTGGTGCAGGGCGAGTCATTGTCCTGTCAATTTTTGCGACGGTTGATGCATCCGAATCCGCTGCTGGAAGACATTTGGATTGATGTCGATCGCCTCAACCAAGTTCTCGAAAAAGTTTTTTCCTGTCCGGATTTTAACTGAGACTTGAGTATCTATGATTACGACCAGAAAACCTGCATCGCCGCTCGCCCCTCTTGAACATGATCACCTATCTTGAAGACGCAGTTGCCGCTTGCGATCGAGCGCTCCAAACTGAATCGAATTTGCCACAATCGAATCTAACAGCCGCCTGTCAAACGCTGGGCAACGTCCTCCAGATGATGGGGCGATTTTCGGCTGCGGTGCAGTGGCACACCTGGGCAGTTGCGCCGCCCGCCGATCGACAGGAAATGTTTGCGCGAATTGGTGCGCTCTACGGCCAGCAGCAGCAGCGGCAAGCCGCGATCGCCGCCTACAGTCAAGCGATCGCCGTTGATCCCGACTATGCGCCCGCTCACTGGAGCCTCGCCAATCTCTACGCCGAACTGGGAGACGCGAGTTTGGAAATTCACCATCGTCAAGCGGCGATGCGGTGCGATTCCAACTGGGCAACGCCGAAGCATCAATTTCAGCTTGGCAATCAGCTGATGGCCGCTGAGCGATCGAACGAGGCGATCGCCTACTACCGAGGCGCGGTCGATCGCAACCCGAATTTTTTTGAAGCGCACTACAATCTGGCGATCTCGCTGACGCATCAGCAGGACTGGACAGAAGCCAAAACCGCCCTGGCGCGATCGCTGGAACTGGAGCCGCGCCACGCGCCGTCCTACTACGCTCTGGGACAAATTGCCCAGCAGCAAGACGACTGGTTCGACGCCCAAACCTACTTCCACACGGCGATTCAGCTTGATCCGAGCTATCAGTTTGCCTGGTGCGCGTTTGGCGAAGCCTGCCTGAAGCTGCACGAGTGCGACGAAGCCGCCAGCGCTTACCGACAGGCGATCGCCCTGGGCGCAAAGTCGGCCTGGATCGATCACAACTTGGGCTACGCGCTGCACAAGCTGGATTCGCCCGAAGCGGCAACTTGGCTTCAGCAGGCGATCGACGCGCAGCCGGAACCCTGGTTCTATCTGCATTTGGCGGAAGTGCGAATCGAGCAGCAGCAGTGGCAAGCCGCAACCGCGCTTTTACTAAAGGCGGCTCAACTGCAATCGGATTTCACTGAAATTTACCTGCCGCTGGGTCGATCGCTGCGCCATCTGCTGCAAACGTCAGATCCGGCGATCGTTTCCGAGATGATTCAGCCAAACCATCAGCGAGTCGAGTTTTATCAGTCGATCGCGCACTCGCTCGCCGCCCATCAGCAATATGAAGCAGCCGCGCTGTTCTACCGCTGGGCGATCGCCGCCAATGCTCCGTTACAGGCTCAGCTTCAGCAGGTGCAGGATCGGCAAAAGCAGCTTAACGACGAAATCGCCGCGCACTACTGGGGCATTGAGCAGTTTCCGCACGAGTCCGATCGCTACACGCAACTGGCTCACCTGCTGGCCGATCAGGGTGAAGTCGAGGCGGCGATCGCTCTGCACCGCAACGCCCTCGCCCGCAAAGACTGGCAAACCGCAGTCGATCGCGAACTGGTCTTCACTCGCGACTGGTTCAGCCACAACATTTCAATCTGGACACAGCACTTGCAGGAATTGATCGATCGCCCCGCCCAAGCCCTCGAAGTCGGCACGTTTGAAGGCATGGCTGCCTGCTGGCTGCTCGATCGCATCCTGACGCATCCCGATTCGCGCTTGGTTTGTGTCGATCGCTATCGGCAGGAAAATTTCACGCTGAATATGCAGCGAGCCAGCGCGATCGAAAAAGTGCTGCATCGATCGGGCGATTCGCACCGACTGCTGCCGCGACTGGAGCAAGACGAATACGATTTGATTTACCTCAGTGCCGACCCCAGAGCCGACGCGATTCGCAAAGATGGCGAACTGGCGTGGCCGCTGCTGAAACTGGGCGGATTCTTGATTTTTGACTACTACGGCTGGGTGGATCAGCCGATCGAGCAGCGATCGAGCCGGGGAATTGATGCCTTTCTAGACTCCGTACCCTTTGCCGCCGAACTGCTGCATCAGGGCTATCAGGTGATCGTGCGGAAGGTCGAGGAGTGAACATGAAGCCGTCCCTGACGCCGACTCCAAACTGGACTGCGATCGACGCGATCGAGCAGGCACAATCGCTTTGCGACCAGCAGCAGTGGTCAGAGGTGACGCGGCTGTGTCAGCAGACGATCGCCAGCCTGGAACCCGCAACGGCAACCACCTATCGGCTGATGGGCTGGGCACTGCAAGCGCAAGGCCATCTGGACGAAGCCGAAATTTTCTACGCCAAAGCGATCGCCATTCAGCCTGACCTGCCGGAAACCACGCCCGCCTCGGCAGCCTCTACGCCGCGCAACGCGACTGGCCGAC
>JAAUTJ010000205.1 GCA_012031475.1 Leptolyngbyaceae cyanobacterium SM1_3_5
GTCATTTTGAAATGTTATTTTCCTACGCGTCTGTTACTCGTTTTGTAGCGTTAGCTTAGTTTCGAGTAATAAGACAGTAATTAAGAGAAAACCGACTCATTGAGTTTTTCTTTAAAACCAGATATGAGCTTTTTTAACACCGACGTTCCACTCTTTAGCCGCAAACCGTCTGCCCAGCGATCGCTCCCATGCCCGGACTGTGGCGCATTCACTGGCAAATTGGCGATCGCGTCCTTTGGTCTTCGTTCTACACGCGCCACGATCAAGCCTGCGTTTTGTGGGGATTACTGACGGCGGGAATTTTTGCGATCGCCCAATTTCTGCCGCTAAGCTGGACAATTCAAGCAATTTTTGCCTCGATCATGACGTTGTTTGGAGTCGGCGGTATGATTGGCTTAACCTGGTATTTTGCCAAAGTCGAACGGCTCAACTGGGTGCTTTATAGCTGGATTGCCTTGATGCTAATTGGAATTTCGATCACGGATTTAGCACTATTGAAACATTGGGGACAAGTTCTGCTGAATGTCTGTCCACTGTGGCTTGGTTTGAGTGGAATTGGATATGCCGTAACCGGAATTGGAATGCGATCACGCACGTTCATCTTGCTCGGAATTCTGCATCTGATCGCAATCTGCCTTTTGCCACTGGTTGCACCCTGGCAGCAGCTTACCACCGGATTTGTAATTAGCTCTAGCGTGTTGCTGATGGCTGAATTGCAGTGGGATGCGAACGGCGTCTGTGGCTATCAAACCGCTAATCTTGAAAAGACTCAAGAAGTAAATTTAGTGGCGATCGATTCCCTCGTTCCTGAAATGTAGGAGGTGCAAATGTCGAGTTTTTCCGATAGTTATTCTGCGATCGTTGCCACTGGACAACAGCTTTTCATTACCCATCAAAACGGTCAAACGCGACTCACCATTGCGACAACCGCACCCGGACAGCAGCAAAGTCAAAGCAGCAGTTTGGCAACAGGTGAATGGCGATCGCCCCCTGCTTTGTACTGCACTTCTAGCGGCGTTGTTCTCCAAATTTTTGCTGAACAGAAAGACATTTGGCTTCAGCTTCAAGGCCAGCAGATGCAGCAGATGAACTCCGCTCCTGCTGTGATGGAGGCCGATCGCGTCACCTTGGAATCGATCGAAACTCCACCCGTCATGCAGCCAATGAAACCAATGCAGATGGGCAATATGGAAATGAAGCCAATGCAGATGAAAATGGGCGATCTGGAAATGAGCATGGGCAAGCCTACCAGCACTGCAAAGCTTTGTTCCCAGTGCGGTCAATCTGTTCAGACAAGCGATCGCTTCTGCGCCCAGTGCGGCCATCGATTGAATTAGGAGGGATCGATCGCGCCTGTTTTTCTGGTCGGCAATTTCCAACTTGTGATGCTTTGAAAATAGATGCTGCCGATCGTTAGCAGAAATGTGACGTAAGCGATCGCCTGCCAAAGATAGAGCGTTTGCGTATAGCCGAAAAACGCCTTCAACAAAATTCCGGGAAATTGGCGATCGGGCAGAACTTCGGTGAAGTCCCAAACCTTGCTGCCGAGAATGCAGGACGCTTCAGATCCACACAAATTTGATTCGGGATGCATTTGTGAGAACAGTAGAGCGGCGCGATCGAAATGTCGCAGAGCCGATACAACCAGTCCTGAAACGATTAGTAAAAGCAGGACGCCCATCACCTGAAAGAACTGGCGCAAATTGATTTTTACGCCTAATTTGAATAGCAAAAATCCGATGAACGTTGCGCCAATCAGTCCGGCAACGGCTCCGATCGCGCTCATCCATCCGGTTTGGAACTGCGCGGCGATGAAGAGAACCGTCTCGAAACCCTCACGCAGGACGGCGATCGCCACCAAGCTAAACACGCCCCAAGCCGCCGACTCGCCCGAAATTGCCGCTGTGACGGCTCCTTCCACTTCGCCCTTGAGTGCCCGCGCCTGACGAGTCATCCAGACAAGCATCCAACTGAGGAGGACGATCGCCACCAGCCCAAACCCGCCTTCCAAAAGCTGCTTCAGGATCGGCGCGTAGTCTTGGTTAGCGGCTTCAAGCCAGCGAATGATCCCCGTGAACAGCGCACCAACAAGAACGCTTCCGACCAGTCCCGCCCCGATGCCCGCATAGACCGATCGATTCAGGTGCGATCGATCGGCCTTCTGCAAATACGCGAGTACAATCCCCACAACTAAAGCAGCCTCAACGCCTTCGCGCAAGGTAATCACAAAGGTCGGAATTGCAGGACTGAAATCCATTGCTGCCGTGAAGAATTCAACTCCTTGATCTTAACGAGTGTCGAGAATCGAAAGCCGACCCCCGCTTCGTACAGACGCGAGATCTCGCGTCTCAACTGCAAGATCTCGCGTCTCAACACTCCATTCCTACGCCCGAACTTCCTGCGGGAACAGTTCCTTCACATCACTGGGCATATTGTGAACGACGTTTTTGCTTCGCCCTCGGTGACGTGATTCGCCAACACTTTGAAGACGGCGCGGGCAAGCTGTTCGGCATCCATGCCGCCGCCATCGTCCTTAAAGAACTGGTGCATTTGCTCGCGAATTAAGTCGAGAAAGGCTTCCTTGGTGCGCGGCGTGATCGTGCCGTTCTTTTCGGGCTTCCAGTTTTCGTAATAGAAACCGGACAGCAAAATTGGCAGTTGCGATCCGAGGTTGGCGGCTTCGCCCAAATTCATGCGATCGCGCAGCACATGCAGCACAACGCGCAAACCCTGAAACGCTTTGTGCTTATCTTCGAGTCCCATTTCTTTGGCAACTTCGTTCACCCACATTTCCGTTTGCTGAACGGTTTTATCAATCACGCCCAATCCATGCATTGCCATTGTTAAAAGCTCCTGTCAAAAGCGATCGCTGAAGTTTTATTAAGTGCGCTCCGACTTAGCAGTGTAATTAAGAACGTTGAGATTCAACCTCTGACTTGGGAAGGACTAGCGCAGCAGACAGGCGATCGGAAACAAGAGATATTCCAAAAAGAAAAGCCGCCAGATCAGCTGATAAAACTGAGCATAAGAAAGCGTTCCAGTCGCGTGTTTGTTCGCTAAATCGACGCGCAAACTGTAGAACCACAGCAGGACGATCGCAACCGCATGACTGACCACCAGCACGATCGCATTCGCCTCAGCCGCGATCGCAGGCCAAAACAGCGCGGCGGCAATCATGCCGACATAGCATAGCGTTAAAACCCATCGCGCCAGCTTGAAAACCGCTTGCTGACCGAGCCGAATCGTCAGGGTGCGAATGTGATAGCGGCGATCGCCTTCCAGATCGGGAATGTCTTTGAAGATGGCGATCGCGAAGGTGTAGACCAAAATGAAAGCCGTCAGTGCCCAAACGATCGCGGGGACTTGGACGGGCTGGCCGAATCGCTGCTGATAGTGCAGAAATAGTCCCAGGTTGACGATCGCGCCGCGCACCGTGAAGATGCAAAACGACGCCCAAAAGGGAAACCGCTTGAGGCGAATCGGCGGCAGCGAGTAGGCTGTGCCGATGATCACGCTCAATCCTACGGTTGCCAGCAGCCAGCGGCCTTGCCACAGCGCGATCGCCAGCGCCAAAATTCCGGTGATTACGACGATTGCCTGTGCCTGTCGTCGAGTCAGTTCGCCGGACGCGAGCGGAAGTTGCGGCTTGTTGATCCGATCGATCGCCACGTCTTCAAGCTGATTGAGTCCGACAATGTAGACGTTGCCGCACAAACAGGCGATCAGCGCCCAGAGGACAAGCTGCAAATCTGTAGGGGAGAAGCGATCGATTTGCGACAGGGCGATCGCAAACAGACCGATCGCACTTAAGGTCGTGCCGATGATCGTGTGCGGTCGAGAGAATTTCCAAAAGGCATAGAGCCAGGATGATTTTGTCGCAGCTTGAGACGAAAGCGAGGGTTTTTCCGGTGAAATCTGGCTCATGAATGCTTTAGAGAACGTTCCCGCTTGATTTTACTGGGTACTGGGTGTTGGGTGTTCCCCAGACCTCCTGCCCCAGACCTTAACGCCAGAAAAACTGCATACACGATCGCAAAGCCTCCTGCTCCTCCTCGCCCGGACGGTCGATCGCCGACGATAGGTGTTTAGGTCAAGAAAAACGCCGTCTTCGCGCATCAGGCGGCTGTCGGGCTGATAGGGCGGCAGCATCCAGGTCGCATTCACGACCGTATTGCCGTCCAGCCAGCCACGAAAGCAAATGGGTTCCCCGATCGCCTGCAAATCTACGCCGATCGTGGTTCGACCGACTTTTCGCAGCAGAACATGCTGAGGCCGACCTGCGCCCGTGCGTTCGTAATAGTATTCGCCCATTGGCAGCATTTCAAGGGTGGGTATTTGTGCGAGGACGATCGGTATCAAATTGAGCAGCGAGTGAATCAATTGCATTTCAAGTAACTCCTGAAAATTCAAGCAAGCTAGCAGATGAAAACGAAAATGACAATTAAAGTTTCGATCGAACTATTCGTTTTTCTAATCAAAAAGTTGATTATTCTACAAATCATTTTTCTTGCGTAAAAAGTAATTGCTGCTGGCAAAAAAGCAATAAAGTGTAACGAAAGTGACAGTTTTAGGTTATTAAGAATTGTTTATGAAGCCCTCAAAGCGAAGTCAATTTAATTCGTCAATTGCTAGCCTTCGATCTGTGGAAGGTAGTCTTGGAGAATAAAAAATCAAGTCTTCTTTCACACTGTTTTTTTTGATTTATTCCTGTTTGTTGAATTTATATGGTGCTGACCGAATTGAATTCTGCTAATCGTTTGAGTCTTGTTTTTATCGACCCGACTGTTGATAATTACTACCAGCTTGTTGCAGGTGTTACTGCCAAAACCGAAGTAATTTTGCTCGATCGCCACCGCAACGGCATCGCCCAAATTGCTGAAGCGCTGCGCGATCGAGACGTTTCTAGCCTACACATTGTTTCGCATGGTCGTCCGGGTGAAGTGCAGTTGGGCACGGGTTGGCTGAGTGTCGAATCGATCGCCCAGTACCGAGACGCTTTGCGCCAGTGGCGATCGAGTCTGCGTCCGAATGCGGAAGTGCTGCTGTATGGCTGCTCGGTGGCTTCCGGCACGACAGGTTTTGAGTTTGTGCAGGCGTTGCAGTCCGAGCTAGGCTGCGCGATCGCGGCTTCCTCAACGCCGATCGGCAGTGCGGCTAAGGGCGGTGACTGGAATTTGGATGTGGTGTTTGGAACGGTGGGCGCGATCGCGTTTTCCTCGGAAGTGACGCAAATCTACGCCTCGGTTTTTGTCGAAGACAATGAAGTCGATGTGCTGCTGGAAGAAGATTTTGAAGATGCCGATGGCGCAACGCCGCCTCCGGGCTGGGAAGGCTTGACGCTGCGCGGCAATGCCGAAACGGACAAGTGGCGCTTTGACAATCCGGGCAACCGCCGATCGATCGCCAACGCGCTGGACGGCAAGTTTGCGATCTATGACAGCGATGCGCTTTCAGATGATGATGTGTTTGAAAGCGTCGTCCTGGAAACGCCTGTTTTTAACGCAACTGACGCTCCGGGCGTGTTTTTGCAGTTCGACCAGTTCTATGGCGGCATTGCCACAGGCATCAACGCCAGCACGGTGTTTGTCGAATCTTCTACCAACGGCACAGACTGGACATCCGTTTACTCGTCCAACTTTGACGGCAACCTGGTCAACACGCCGACGATCGACCTGACTGAGGAACTGGCCGGAGCAGCAAATGCACAGGTGCGGTTTCGCTTTGATGGCAACTGGGCGTTTGCTTGGGGCGTGGATAACGTCCGCGTGGTGGACTATCTAACTCCGGGCGTGAATTTGCCGACCGAGCAGGTGGGCGTTAGCGAAGCGAACGTGCCCGACCCGCTGCGGTTTCAGTTTTCGCTCGACAGTCGCCCGACCTCGGATGTGACGCTGAATTTCACCGTCGATGGACAGCAGTTGCAGTCGATCGCCCCCATCACCTTCACGCCCGACAACTGGAACACGCCGCAAACTTCGGTTGTCCGCGCTGTGGCCGATGGCGTGGTGGAAGGAGAAGACCAACTGAGCAACGTTCAGGTGAACCTCGTCAGCGCTGACCCCAACTACAGCGGGCTGCAAGTTAATCCGGTTTCGGTTGCCATCACCGACGGCACGATTCCCAACTTCAACAGCTATCGCGTCGTTGAAGAAACCTACAAGGATTTGGCGAATCTGGCAAAAGCCAATCCTCGCCTTGCCACGTGGCGCGATATCGGAGACAGCTACGACAAAGTAACGGCAGGCGGATCGGAGGGATATGACATCTTTTCGCTGGAGTTGGGCAACAAGCGCACTAACCGCAGCGATCGCGCCTCTCGGCAGCAATATGGCTCCAAAGGCAAACCCGTTCTGTTTATCCAGTCGTCGATCCACGCTCGCGAATACACAACGGCGGAACTGGTAACGCGCTTTGCCGAGCAGCTTGTGGCCGGATATGGCAGCAATGCTGAAAGCACCTACCTCCTCGACCACTTCGATATTCGACTGGTGCCGATCGTCAACCCAGACGGGCGCAAGTTTGCCGAGCAGGGCTATTCATGGCGCAAAAACACTAATCCAACCGTACCAGAAGGCCAGACTCCCGTTCCCTTCCCCAGCTATGGCGTTGACCTCAACCGCAACTACGCCTCAAAGTGGGGCGAAATTCCGGATGGAGCCAGCACCGATCCGGCAGATTTGACGTATCAGGGTTCGGCTCCCTTCTCAGAGCCGGAAAGTCAGACGATGCGCGACTACCTGCTGCAAACGTTCCGCGATCGCAAAGGGCCTCAAGACAGCGATCCCGCTCCCGATGACACGGCAGGCATCTACTACGATGTCCACAGCTTCGGAAATCTGCTGCTGTATCCGTTCGGCTGGACAAAAGATCCGGCTCCGAATCGCGATGGCTTACGCAGCATGGGCTTGAAGGTTGGCTACTTCACCGGAACCGATGGCGAAGCGTATGACGTGCAGCAGTCGATCGGTCTTTACCCGACATCCGGCACAACTGACGACTGGGTGTATGACACCTTTGGTAATGCGTCCTTCACGCTCGAACTCGGCACGGAATTCTTCGAGTCGAACGACTACTTCGAGAATACGATCGTGCCGGAGATGATGCCTGCATTTTTCTATTCGGGCAAGGCCGCACAAAAGCCGTATCAGCTTTCCAAGGGGCCAGATTCGATCGATGCCTCGCTCAGTGCCGATCAGGTCGTCAAAGGACTGAACAATCAGGTGCGGCTGACCGTCCGCGCCGACGGCACACGCTACGACGACGACAACGGCAATTCGGGCACGAATCCCGACAGTCCCAACTTCATCACCGAAGGCCGCGATCTGCCGACTCCCATAAATGTGGCGGGCGGACGCTATTCGATCGATGCCCCGTCCTGGATTTCTGGGACGCGCACCTTCAGAATGCAAGCGGCAGACGGCGAGTTTGATTCGCCCACCGAAACGCTCACCGCCGACATCAACACGCGCAGTCTCAGCGTTGGTCGTCACATGATCTTCGTCGAGAGCCGCGACGCCCAAGGTAACTTCGGCACACCCACGCCGATCTTCCTGGATGTCCTGACAGCGCCGAACAACGCCAGAGTGGTGCTGGGCAACCGAGGCGACAACGTGCTGGTCGGTCGATCGGGCAACGATGTGATCTACGGCAAACGGCGGCGACGATACGATCC
>JAAUTJ010000206.1 GCA_012031475.1 Leptolyngbyaceae cyanobacterium SM1_3_5
GGCAAGCTGGCCTGTGGGATCGTTTCGACAATTCGGCCATATGGACGATCGCCTCGACGCCCTGCAAGTCTTCGATCGTGATGTGGCGAATGTCTTTGTTCAGCGTTTTGGGTGTTGTTTCTGAGCCATTGTAGAGCCAACTAACTTTGTAGAATCCGGTATCCACGCCGATGACTTCATGTCCGCGATCGATCAGCAAGGGAGCCAGCAAACAGCCAAGATAGCCTTCTGTACCCGTGACTAAAATTTTCATAGATTGAGGGAAGTAGGAGTTACGAATTTGGCAAGCTTAAAGCTGTACGAGTGCGGCAGGGGCGGGAATGCGAGCGGCGATCGCTTTGCCAATTTCGATCGAAGCAGTTGCAGCGGGAGAAGGTGCATTGCAAACATGCACAGAGTGTTCCCCTTCGACGATTAAAAAGTCATCGACCAGCTTACCGTCATTCATCAAAGCCTGCGCCCGCACCCCTGCATGAGTGGGAACTAAATCTTCAGCCTGCACAGCCGGAATTAAGCGCTGAAGACTGCGAACAAATGCGGCTTTGGAGAGCGATCGAATTATTTCTTGAATGCCTTCATCGGCGTGTCTCGCGGCCAGCTTCCAAAAGCCCGGAAATGTCATGACTTCCACAAAATCACGCAGGTCAAAATCCGTTTTTTGATAGCCCTCTCGCTTCAAGCTTAAAACCGCATTGGGACCAGCATGAACGCTGCCGTCAATCATTTTGGTGAAATGGACGCCCAGAAAGGGAAAATCAGGATTTGGAACTGGATAGATCAGCGTTTTGACTAAATCACGCTTTTCTGGAATCAGTTCATAATATTCGCCACGAAACGGAACGATTTTTGCCTGCGGATCAACGCCGCCAAGTTTGGCGACGCGATCGCTGTGCAGTCCCGCACAGTTGATCACAAACCGCGTTTCAAATGTGCCTTGATTCGTTTCAAGTGTTTGACCTGTCGAGGTTTTGAGGATGCGATCGACTTTGGTGTTTAGACGTAGATCGCCGCCTTGTTGTCGAATCAATTCCGCATATTTTATCGCTACTTTTTTGTAGTCTGCAATTCCGGTTGAGTAAACGCGAATTCCGGCAATGCAGCGGACGTGCGGCTCAATTTCACGCACTTCTTCTGATGAAATTTTCTTCACCTGAATATTGTTTTGCAAGCCGCGCTGATAGAGATTTTCGAGCAGCGGCAGTTCCTTTTCTTCCGTCGCAACGATCACCTTGCCACAGACTTCATGAGGAATATCATGCTTCTGGCAAAACTCCACCATTGACTGACAGCCATCGCGACAAAATTTGGCCTTGAAGCTGCCCGGTTTGTAGTAGACGCCAGAGTGAATGACGCCGCTGTTGTTGCCTGTTTGGTGAAATGCCCAGCGGCTTTCTTTTTCGAGGACGAGAATGCGAGCGTTTGGATGGTTTTCACCGATCGCCATTGCGGTCGAAAGGCCAACAATGCCGCCGCCAATAATTGCAAAATCGTACATAGAATGCTTGTCTTTCCCCTGGTTGATGTTGAATGTTTTTGAGATGCGATCGCCGCTACCAAATCTTCCAGGGTGCGCTGCCCTGCTGCCACAATTCTTCTAGTTTGTTCTTGTCGCGCAGCGTGTCCATTGGCTGCCAAAAGCCGTTATGTTTGAAGGCTGAAAGCTGTCCTTCTTGCGCCAATTTTTCGAGTGGCTCCTGTTCCCAAACGGTCGAATCATCGTCGATTAAATCAATCACTTCCGGTTCCAGGACAAAGTAGCCGCCGTTGATCCAGGCACCATCGCCTTCGGGTTTTTCGCGGAAGGTTTCGATGCGAGTTTGTTCTTGACCCAGGACGATCGCCCCGAAGCGTCCGGGGGGTTGAGCCGCCGTCAGCGTGGCTTTAGTGCCTTGGGCTTTGTGAAAGGCGACCAGTTCAGAAATGTTAACGTTGCTGACGCCATCGCCGTAGGTGAAGCAAAAGGTTTCGCTGCCCAAATGTTCGCGGACGCGCTTCAAACGGCCTCCGGTCATGGTGGCTTCTCCCGTATCAACGAGGGTGACGCGCCAGGGTTCGGCATAGCCGCAGTGGACGTTCATTTGATTGAAGCGCATATCAAACGTGACATCCGACATATGCAAAAAATAGTTGGCAAAATATTCTTTGATGATGTAGCCTTTGTAGCCGCAGCAAATCACAAAATCGTTAATGCCGTGCGATGAATAAATCTTCATAATGTGCCACAGAATCGGGCGACCGCCAATCTCAACCATTGGCTTTGGCCGAATTGCAGTTTCTTCACTCAGGCGGGTTCCCAGTCCTCCGGCAAGCAGCACTGCTTTCATAGAATCACCTCTGAAAATGGGGAATGTGGAGCGCAAAAATCGATCGCAAGGCTTGAGGCAAGTAACAAGATTGAAATTGTTGTCTATGTAACAATACTAGGATCTGATTTGCAGACAAACGATGAAGTAGCAATGAATCACCCGATGCTTTGTGTAAAAACTTGGAAAATTCATTTCTAGTCAAACTGGACGAAACAAACTAGGCGAAACAAGCTGGTATGAAAAATCAATTTTAGAAATATTTCATTTTGATAACAGTTTCAACTGCGCTTTTCAAGGCATCGATCGCAGTCGATCGCACCCCAGCAAAACGGCTGATCTGAGTTTTCCCCGATCAGCCGCGTACCAAAACAGCAACCCTAGCGCAATCCCATCTGTACACGCCACAGGTTGGCATAGATGCCTTGGGCGTCGAGCAATGCTTCGTGTCGCCCTTGTTCGACAATCCGGCCATGTTCCATCACGTAGATCTGATCGGCATTGCGAATCGTCGAAAGCCGATGGGCGATCGCGATCGTCGTGCGGTTGACCGTAATTTTTTCGAGCGATCGCTGAATCGCCGCTTCGGTTTCGTTGTCCACAGCGGAAGTCGCTTCATCGAGAATCAGGATGGGCGGGTCTTTGAGGACGGCACGGGCGATCGCAATCCGCTGTCTTTGTCCGCCCGATAGTTTCTGGCCGCGCTCTCCGACGATCGTGTCGTAGCCCTGCGGGAGTTGAGAAATGAAGTCATGGGCTTCGGCAATTTCCGCAGCACGAATGACTTCGCGATCGGTTGCGGTCGGATTGCCATAGGCGATGTTTTCGCGCACCGTACCGTGAAACAAAAAGACATCCTGGCTGACCAGTCCAATCGCCTGCCGGAGATCGCGAAGCTGCAAATCCCCAATGTCAATGCCATCAAGCGTAATTTCACCGGACTGCACTTCATAAAGCCGCAGCAGTAATTTCACCAAGGTACTTTTGCCTGATCCGGTGGAACCAACGATCGCGATCGTTTTTCCGGCAGGAATTTGTAAAGACAAGTTCTCGATCACCGAAGTCCGATCGCGGTAGGCAAACGTGATATTGCGGATATCAACTTCGCCACGAACTGCGCCCGGAAATAGCGAGAGATGGCCGGAATGAATGGCGATCGGCGTGTCCAGCAGATTCATGACGCGAGCGGTGGAAGCCATTGCCCGCTGATACTGGTCGAGCGTTTCACCCAGTCGCGTCAGCGGCCACAGAAGACGCTGAATCAAAAACACCATGACGCTGTAGGTTCCGACTGAAATTCGGCCTCGCGTTGCTTCGAGTCCGCCGTAAAGCAAAATGGCGATGAATCCGGCCAAAAATGATCATGCGAATCAGCGGCACAAAAAGCGGCACTGAGAGCGATCGCCTTCCGATTGCTGCGGCGATAGGCTTCGCTTTCTTCGGCCAGTCGATCGACTTCATAGGCTTCAGTGGTGAAGCTTTTGATCGTCATGATGCCGCCCAAATTGTTGGTTAATCGGGCACTGAGGAGGCTGACTTTTTCACGGACATCGGCGTATTTGGGGGCGAGAAGTTTCTGAAAGGCGATCGATCCCCACAAAATAAACGGCATGGGCAGCATTGCCATCCACGCCACGCTGGGAGCCTGACAAAAAAGCGCCGCCAATCAAAATAACGGTCGTAACGACTTGCAAAATATCGTTGGCACCAAAGTCTAAAAATCGCTCTAGCTGGTTAACATCGTCATTGAGAATTGACAGCAATCCTCCGGTACTGCGAGTCTTCAAAATATTCCAGTTCAAGCTCTTGAATATGGCGATAAGCATCAAGCCGAAGATCGTGCTGAATCGTTTGCGCCAGAGTCCGCCAAAGGCGAGCATAGGCATATTCAAAAGCGGATTCTAGAATCCAAATCACAACCGTCAGCAGCGACAAAATCACCAGTTGCCCGAATACATTGGTGATGCCAAGTTTGGCGAGCAGCGAATTTTGCTGCTGCACAACGACATCGACGGCAATGCCAATTAAAACCGGAGGTGCAAGGTCGAAAAACTTGTTGAGAATCGAGCAAATGGTAGCGCGCCAAATTTGAGCGCGATAGACTCGTCCATATTGCAGCAATCGCTGAAGCGGAAGTTTAGGCTTGGCTCGATCGATTTTGAATGCACCCGTTCTCGCGGTAATTGCAAAATAACCTCGCTTTGTTCTTCAAACTTTGAGAAAAGAGAAACCTCCATTTTTACTCGTTTTTTCAAAAGTCGTGAAATCCGGCTGCACTGAGGAATAGAAGCGATCGATCGCTGGTCTAACCAAAGGTAGTTGCAGCAGATTGGCTTTAAGCAGTTCCCTAGAAAAGGACAGTGACCTCCTGCTGCAAGCAAACACTCTTCCCTCGCCCTAATTGGAGAAAGGCTGTTCAAGCAAGAAGTCAATTGGCTGGGCTGAAGGTTGCCGAATTAATCGCAGCTTCAGTTCTGGCATGACATGCAAAAGATCACTGCTGGTAAAACGATCGCAATGGAAAAAGCCAAATCAACACAGTTCTGGCAATACTACGCTGTCGTCGGAGCATTGGCTGCTTTCAATGTGCTGGCGAGCGGCTTGATGTATTTGTTCACCAGCGCCAATGAGTTGAATGATTTGCTGCCGCCGATTCGCTTATGCATCGGCTTCAACGTGGCCGTTTTGACGCTGATCGATCCGGCGATCGTTCCCGGTACGTGGCTGGGTGAATTTTTGTTTACGCGGGGCTTGCATTTGCCTTGGCTGGCCGGAGTTGGCTATGCCAGCGGATTAGCGCTGCAATCGTGGCTAATTGCCATTCTGCTGCGGCGATTTGGGCTGCGGCCAAGCTTGAATCGGCTGCATGATGTCGCCTGTTTGGTGCTGCTGGGGGCGCTGTTTTTCACGCCGCTTTGTGCCTTGATTGGAGTGTCCAGCCTCAGCGGGGGCGGCGTTTTGGCGTGGGAACGGTTTGGGCTGCATTTTGGGCAGTGGTGGCTGGGCGATGTGCTGTCTTTGCTGCTGCTGACTCCGGTGGCGTTGACCTGGGCAAGCGGCAAGTTGATTGGTCTGAAGCGCGATCGATCAACCTCTGAACCTTTACCGCCCGTCCTGCGAGATCACCGCTGCATCGAAGTTGGGCTGTGGATCGTCCTGCTGTTTGGCCTTAGTTGGCTGGTTTTGACCGCGCGATCGGCACTGCCGCCGCAAAGCGTCTCGCAAGGCGATCTCACGTTTTCCACTGGAATATTTGCTGTTTCCGCTTGTGGTTTGGTCGGCCTTGCGGTTCGGACAGCGCGGCACAACTTTGGCGAGTCTGGTGATTTGCGGCATTGCGCTCTGGGGCTTGGCAGAGGGCGAAAGCCCGTTTTTGGTCAGCATGACGGATTCGGCGCAGGCAGTTTTGGCGATGCAGGCGTTTGTCGGCGTGGTCAGCGTTAGCGGCTTGTTTTTGGCGGCAGCAGTGGCCGAACGGCAGCAGGCGATCGGCCAACTGCAAAACCTAACGCAAACGCTCGATCAGCAGGTGATCGAGCGAACCCGCCAGTTGCAAGAAAGCGAAGTTCGCGCCCGCCGCCTGATCGACTCTAACCTGATCGGCGTCGCGTTTTGGGACGAAGCAGGCGAAATTGTCGAGGCAAATCAGGCGTTCTACGATTTGCTGGGTCATCCCCCTGCCGAACTGCTCAACTGGCAAGCGATCTTGTCTCAGGATGCGTCGGAGGCGATCGCCACGCTTCATCAAGCCACCGCTCAGCCGATCGAGCGAGATTTTCGCCGCGCCGATGGCTCGATGCTTCCCGTGCTGGTTGGTTCGACGCGCCTAGATGGAACGGGTGTCAGCTTTGTGCTGGACTTGAGCGAACGCAAACGGACGCAGGAAGCTTTGCAGGAAAGTGAACGGCGCTTTCGGCGGTTGGCCGAGTCGAACATTTTTGGCGTGGCGTTTGGCGACTTTCATGGCGGCATTCACTACGTCAACGATTATTTGCTGACGATGCTGGGGTGCGATCGCGCTGAGTTGCTTGATGGTGCAAGTCGCTGGTTCGACATGACGCCCTGCGAATCTTGGCCGCTCGACATTCGCGGCGGTGAAGAACTGCGTACCAAAGGCGTTTGCACCCCCTACGAAAAAGAATTTATTCGTAAAGATGGCAGGCGCGTTCCGGTTTTGATTGGAGCAACCTTGCTGCAAACTCCGTTCGATCAGCAAGCGGAAATTATCGCCTTTTGCGTGGACCTGACGCCGCAAAAGCAAGCCGAAGCCGCCCTGCGTCGGACTCAAGCCGAAGTCGCTGCCTTGAACCAGGATTTGCAAAGGCGAGTGAACGAACTGCAAGCCCTATTTGAAGTGATTCCGATCGGAATTGCGATCGCCCAGGATGCCGACTGTCGCCGGATTCAAATGAATTCTGCCTTCGCGCAACTGCTCGGTATTTCCATCTACGAAAATGTCTCAACGCCGTCTGAAGGCGAAATGATGCCGCCGTTCCGTGTGTATGGCGACGGGCGCGAACTAAGCGGAACGGAATTGCCTTTGCAGCAAGCCGCCGCGAATGGCGTTGAAGTCCGCAACGTTGAACTTGATGTCGTCCGGCGGGACGGTCAGGTGTTCAATCTCTACGGCTACGCCACGCCGCTGCTAGATGAGCAGAAACGTCCGCGTGGAGCTGTCAGCGCCTTTGTCAACATCACCGATCGCAAGCGCACCGAGGCCAAAATCGCCCAACTGCTGATGCTGGAGCAATCCGCCCGCAACGAAGCAGAATCCGCCCAGCGGCAACTGGCAAATATTTTTGAAACCTCTCCGATCGGCCTGGGATTTCTCGATCGCAACCAGCGCTTTGTCGCCATCAACGAAGCTTTGGCAGAAATCAACGGCCTCAGCCCCGAAGCCCATATCGGCAAATCGATCCCCGAAATTTTTGGCGAATCCGATCCGGCGATGGTCGATTTGATTGGGCAAATCTACGAGACGGGCAAACCGTTTATTGCGCCGAACTATGCCATGAACGTGCCGAACCGGATCGATCGCTGTCCCGGATACTACAACGTCTACTACGTGCCGGATATTTTGCCGAATGGCGACGTGGAAAATCTGCTGATCTACATTCTCGACGTGACCGATCGCGTCCGACTGGAACAGCGCGAACTGTTTCTTGCCAATGCCAGCAGCCTGCTTTCCACTTCGCTCGACTACGAAGCCACGCTCGATCGCCTCGCCAACGTCACGGTTCCCGAACTGGCGGACTGGTGCATGGTCGATGTGATCGAAGAAGGCGAAATGCGCGCGCGCCGTGTCCTCTTCGTATCCCGATTCGCCGTCGAACTGGGCGAAATC
>JAAUTJ010000207.1 GCA_012031475.1 Leptolyngbyaceae cyanobacterium SM1_3_5
TGCGATCGCTATTTAGCCCACAATTTTTTTGGGAATCAACTTATTTTTCACAGACATTCACTATCTTTTCATCTCCTTGTAACTGGCGATAAAAGTTGAATGAACCCCGCTACAGGCTAGCCTGCCTTCGTCCCTCACAAATTCTGCTTGCCTCCTGTGCCACCGATTCCACCGGATCGGTTGCCAGCGTTTGCAGCAGTTCTCGCGCCTGCGGATTGTTGAGGCGGCTGAGTGCCTGCACGACGCGATAGCGAATTTGCCAGTCGGAATGGGTGGTAAACGGCGCGAGGAGCGGCACGGCGCGGTCGTCTCCTAGTTCGCCCAGAGAGCCGATCGCCGCCGTCTTCACCAGTTCAATGTCGGAATTGAGCGCGGCTTGCAGCAAATCGAAACTGCGGGGATCACCGAGTTCGCCCAGCGCGGCAATGATGCTGAACTGCACCAGCCATTCCGACGTGCTTTCATACAAATGCTTGAGGTCATCAAAGGCTGCCGTCATCTTCAGCGCCCCGATCGAATCTGCTGCTGCCGCCTGCACGTCCGGCTCAGAATCTTCCAGCAAACAGCGGCGCAGCGTCACCAGAGCGGCATCGGGGTTTTGCGCTCCCAAAGAAGATAGCTGGCTCACAGCCGCATAGCGGACTCTGGCAGAGCGATCGCTTGTGGCTGCATTCGCCAGTTCAAACGCCGCTGCCGGATCTTGAAGCTGACGGATTTGATTCACTGCGCTCAGCCGCTGCCCAAAATCTTCAGACTGTAAAAGTTCTTTTACCGAATCCGGGGTAATGCTCATTTTTGTAATTCCATCCAAGGTAAAAATTAACAAAAATTTTAGTCGGGGCGATTTGCCATGAAGCGAATAATGTCGCTGCGAGTCAAAATGCCGACAACTTTGCCGCCTTCATCCACCACAGGTAAACGCCGCACCCGGCGATCGTGCATCAGTTGGGCGGCTTCTTTGATCGTGCGATCGCCCGTCGTCGTGATCGCCTCTTTGGTCATCACTTCGCTCACCGTTTGCCCAAACGCTTTGTGCAATTCCTGCTCATAGCGAGCCGTGTTGCCCAAATAAATCACGGCATCCAGCAGCATAATGTAGGGCGGCGGCGTGGCTCCGGTTTCCTGCCACATCAAATCGCTTTCGGAAATCACTCCGACGATCGCCCCGGAGGAATCCACAACGGGCAGACCCCCAATACTTTTCTCCGCCAATATTTTTATCACTTCTTTTAATCCAGTCTCCGGCTGCACGACGACCGGATCGCGAGTCATCAAGTCAGCAACAGTTGTAGCCATAGTGAATAAATCCAAATGGATGTAAGGCTCATTTTAGGATGCGGCAGGCGATCCCCGGTCATTACAGGTTGTTACGCCTGCGATCGATCCCTTGACGACTCGCTGCTGCCTCCCGTCTTTCCTCTCCCCCTGAATCCCTGTCCTCTAGGAATCTACGGTATACACACCAGTTTAGAATCAGCGATCGACTGTACACCGTAGCTGAGGAGAAGCTAATTGTCTGGCGACTTAGAAACCGAGCGATCGCAAATCGACTACGATCGAGAAAAATGCTTTGTGACGCATGAACTGGCAGGAAATTTCTGGAAATTGGGTGCTGATTCCGCCGCGCCCGATCGCAATTATTCACTTTTTGGGCGGGGCATTTGTGGCGACGGCTCCGCAACTCACTTACCGCAGCCTGCTGGAGTTTTTGGCAGCAGAAAACTATGCGATCGTGGCAACGCCATTCGTTAACACGTTTGATCATTCCGGCATTGCGGCAGAAGTCTACAAGACGTTTGAGCGATCGATCGACTTTGTTCATCGGCAATCAGGACGGCGATATTTGCCGATTTATGGCATGGGTCACAGCATGGGCTGCAAGGTGCATTTGCTGATTGGCAGCTTGTTTGCGATCGAGCGATCGGGAAATATTTTCATGTCGTTTAATAACTATCCGGCAAGGCGATCGATTCCGTTTATCGAGCAGTTTTATCAGTTTGCGCCGAACCTTGCTGCCGAGTTTACGCCTTCACCCGAAGAAACGATCGGCCTGATTGAAAAGAAATATCGCATTGAAAGAAACCTGCTAGTTAAGTTTAGAAATGACGATATTGATCAAACTCGCCCGCTGAATGATGTGCTGATCGATCGCTTTCCGCAAATGACAACAACTCGCCTGCTAAAAGGCAATCACCTCACACCATTAGGTCAAGATGTGAACTGGAAAAGCGGCCAGGATTTTTCACCGATCGATGCGATCGGACAGCTATTTCGGCAGGAAGTTTTGGGCGACTTTAACGACCTGAAGAAAACAATCTTGCTGTGGCTGAATCCCTTGCGGGTACGTGAGTAAGCGCGGCTACGGGTTAAATGGAGGTTGATTGTTGACGGGTAAATCGGACGGACGATCGCCAATTCTTCCCCGCGTTGCTTTCAAAAAGTCCGTGAAGACGGAAATGACATCGTGAAACACATTGCTTCCGGCAGAAATGGTTAAGCCCGTCAAAATGATATCCAGCGTTTGAAAGGCGATGCGCTGATCGAGATCAACTGCGTCCAAGGCGATGAGCGGTTCAAGAATGCGAAACCCCACCAAACTAACGGCAATTCCCAGAATAAATCCGGCTCGCAGCGCGATCGATTTTGTCTCACCTCCATAGCGCTTCAGTTCCTCTTGCACTCGCAAAAAGGCAGGCGTTCCCGCCTCATAGCGATTCAGTTCATTCTCCCAAATCTTTTTGCCATCGCCGCGCCAAACGGTAATCAAAACCTCCAGGCTTCTTTCAACCACAAGCGTGGCAAAAAAGGTGCTGTTTAGCAGTGCGCCGACTTGGGTTTCTTGAATGTTTTTAAGCGCGATCGCAGGCCAAACCGGAAGCAGATTGAACAGCAGTGCGATCGCAATTCCTAGAATCAGAAAAAGCGTGAAGGCTCCCTTCAGAGATTTGCCAAACAGTTGTTTCATAATTTGTCCTTTTCGATTCACGGCGATCGCTCACTGCTCAATTTGCAAGTCAATGAGCCATTTGACTATAAGGGATGACCCCTGACTTGACGCTTTGTAGTATGCGTGTAGTATTCTTGTAGAACGCATTCTGCCATGATTTATGCTGACGATCGATCGCCCCTTCACCTACCGTCCGCTGTCTAGCCCCGAAGAGGAGGAGCAAATCAAAGCGCTGCTCGCTCAGTGCTTCAACTCGCCGCCAGTCGTGAAAACCGCTATTTCGATTTGATGGGACGCGACACTTTTCGCGGATTTTGGGTCGGGGATCAGCTTGCGGGCGGTTTGGGACTGCTGCCGATGAATCAGTGGTGGAATGGTCAGCGCGTGCCGATGACGGGGATCGCTTCAGTCGGAATTGCGCCGGAACATCGGGGATCAGGAGTGGCGCTGACCATGATGCAGCAAATGCTCCTTGAACTAAACGCCCAAAACGTCCCGCTGACAGCGCTTTATGCCGCTGCCCAACGTCTCTATCGTCGTGCCGGATATGAACAGGCGGGATCGGCCTGCGGTTGGGAAATCGAAACGGGATCGATTGCCGTGCGGAATCGACCTTTGACGGTGCGATCGATTCCCCTCGAAGCCGATTTGCTTGCGAAAATGCAGCAGCAACAGGCGACCGCCCATAACGGCCATCTCGATCGCCATCCGGCCATGTGGAAACTGCGGTTGACGGTAGACGATGCGCCGCTGTATGCCTACGAGTTTGGTGACGGTGAAGGCTACATTGTCTTTCGGCAGGAGTCAGACGAAGGTTTGCTGAAAATTGTGGACTGGGCAGTGCTGACGGCGGCAGCAGGCCAAACTTTCTGGAGCTTTTTGAGCGACCATCGATCGCAAATTGACAAAGTGCGCTGGACGAGTGCGGCGATCGATCCGCTGACGTTTCTCCTACCGGAACAAACGGCGAAACCGAGATATGTCGATCGCTGGATGCTGCGAATTGTCGATGTCGTGTCGGCTCTGGAACTGCGCGGCTATGCTTCCGATGCAGCAGGCGAACTTCATTTCGAGGTGCAAGACGATCTGATTGCGGCAAACTGCGATCGCTTCTGTCTCACCGTCTCGAACGGTCGTGCCCAAGTGACTCGCGGCGGCAACGGCAATCTGAAACTTGACATTCGCGGACTGGCTCCGCTCTACACCAATTTGGTTAGCGCCAGTCAACTTCAGCGGTTGGGAGTGCTGGAAGGCGATCGCGACACGCTGGCAAAGGCCGATCGAATTTTTGCCGCTGCGCCGCCCTGGATGGCCGATTTTTTCTGAGGCGTGGTTTCAAACTTCGCGCTGCGTTAGCGGTTTGGTTTGCCCCCCCCCCAAATTCCCCATGAGAGTGGGAGACTTCAATCTTGCCTACTGGCAGTTGGAACAATCCAGCGACCGTTTAACTGCCTCAGCAATCCGGTTCCGACAGGCGATCGCGCCCACCAGCGATCCTCAAAATCCGCACTCGTGGGGGATTTAGGGGGCTTCCAAGGCTCTAAAACATACCCTAGGACACGATCGCCTCCAACAAACCTTCTGCCCCAAAGCGAATCACGTCGGTACAGGGCAATCCGGTTTCGGCCTGAGCTTGCTCGATCGCGGCTTTGGCTTCGCTCAGGCTGAGGTGATGCGTGTTGAGGGCGATGGCACACACTTTCGTTTCGGCAAATGCGCCGCCTGCTGCCGCCACTGTTTCATACACCTGAATCACCTTTGGCAGGGGCGGAATCGGCACGTCTGGCACGTTGTAAATACTCGTTTGTCCGGCACGATGTACCAAAATCAAATGCGTCGGCTGGCTTCCTCGCAGCAAAGGCAGAGTCGCGGTTGAAGCCGGATTCATCAGCGAGCCTTGACCTTCGACCCAGACGATTTCCGCCTCCGCATGACGCAGGACAAGCTGTTCGATCGCCCCCGCTGCAAAATCGACCCGCACCGCATCCAGCGCCACGCCGTCATGACCGAGCATCAATCCGGTTTGCCCCGTCGCCAGGAAAGTCGATCGCATTCCTCGCGCTTTTGCCGCCTTATTCAGTTCCAGACTGGCGGACATTTTGCCGACGCTCATATCTGTTCCGACTGTTAGGACGCGCCGATTGTTGAGTTTTCGAGCCGCGCCTGTGCCGACGCTCAAGCCTTCCGGTTCGCGGCGAACGTCCCAAATCCAGCGGTTTTCGTGCAGCAGATTTGCCAGTTCGCGATCGGCAGACATGGGTGTGTGCAGACCGTTGACGATCGACCATCCCGCCTGAAGTGCCTGCCGAATTTCCTGTCGCCATGCGTCCGGCAGTGCGCCACCAGAGGGAGCAATGCCGATGCTCAAGACGGTTGGCTGATAGGCGATCGCTTCTTCCACCGAGGCGACGATCGGTGCTTGGCTAGCGATCCCGGTAATTTCCTGTAAATTTTGTCCGGCAAACTGCGCGTCGATCACGGCCACGATCGGCAATTCGCTGTAGCGCAGCAGCGACAATCCGGTTTTGCCTTTGGAACTTTGCAAGCCTTCGTGCAGCAAAATCGCCACTTGATCTTCAGCCTTCAGCACTTCGTTTCTCCTTGACGAACCACGCCCAAACCGGGACGATCGATCGGACGCAAACAGCCTCCGACTAATTCTGCACCGACAAACGGATCGTCCACTAAATTCAGGTGGCTGTCGAGGTCGAGATGGTCGGCATAGGGCGCAAGCTGGGCGGCGGCGGTGTTGGCGATCGCGCTGTCGGAATAGCAGCCGAACATAATTTGCAGTCCGCAAGCCTGAGCCGTATGCACCATTCGCAAGGCTTCACTCAGTCCGCCCGACTTCATCAGCTTGATATTGATGCCGTGAACGCGATCGCTCAAGCTGGGAATATCTGCACTCGTAAAGCAGCTTTCATCGACAAAAATCGGCAAAGGCGACTCTCGACAAAGCTTTGGCAAGTCGGCTTCTTGACCTGCGGCGATCGGCTGCTCGATATAGGTGACGCCGACTTCAGCCAGCCAGTGTGACATCGCGATCGCATCCACCAAACTCCAGCCGCCATTTGCATCAATGCTGATTTTTGCGTTTCGGGGCGACTCGGCCAGCACCGCTTTCAGCATGGCGCGATCGGCCTCCACGCCTTCAGGACTGCCCAGCTTCACCTTGATCGCCTCAAACGGCGCAACGTCTAGCCAGTGCCGCAGTCGATCGATCGCCGCTTCCGGTGTGCTGATCCCGATCGTCGCAGAAGTCGGCACGATGCGCGATCGATCAAGTCCCCACAGTTTCCACAGCGGTAAATTCGCCCGCTTGCCGATCCAGTCGTGCAGAGCCAGATCGATTCCACAGCGAGCCGCAGACGGCAGATTTACCAAAATTGGCTCGATCGCTTGGCGATCGTCGGGCGTGTAGTCGGAAAGCTTGGGGGCGATCGAAGCGATCGAAGCGACCAAATTTTCGGGCGTTTGGCGATCGCGGACGCTGAACGGTGATGCTTCGCCCCAGCCTTCGATGCCCTGATGCCGCAGCCGCACCCAAATATTTGTAGAGTGCGAACTTGTGCCACGACTGATGGTTAAGGCAAAGCGCTTGTGAATAGTGAATGGTTCGGCTTGAATCTGCATGGCGAGCGATCGAATTTCACCACTTCAGCATACAAAAAAATCCGCGAAATTTGCTTTTGAAATTTGCGCTTGTCACATTCATCTAGCCAGTTTCACTAGTTAGCAAGAAGATTTGAAGGCGAACCAATAAGACTCGATATTGAACGTTCCAGAGATACGCTACACCAATGCCCGCGCTGCTCAAAATATGCCTTGGTTCAGCGAGACACAGACAAATTTCACTGTTTATGGTGTCATTTCGATCGCGATGTTTCCGATTCGAGTGGAACAATTTCTGCCGTTACGATTATCGGATTTTTCATCTTTTTGCTGCTGGTAATTTCTTCCGCTTCAGAATCAAATTCGCCTGCTCCCACTCAGCCCGTCTTGCAGGAAAAGTGGTTTCTCCTTAAGCGCAATTTGCCTCGATCGATCGCAACTTGTTAACAGAAACCTGCACGATTTCGATCGCTTCTCCAACTGAGGGCAGACAGAAATCACTGAAAATCGATTGCGTTCCGGTTGCATTCGCAACGCCACGAACCAAGCTTTTCGATTACTGTATGAAGAAAGCTTGCCGAACCTGCTGTGAACACTTCCGTTTTCATTCAAACCTTTATTGCCGTGTTTGTGCTGGCCGATCCGCTCGGCAACGCGCCGATTTTTCTCATTCTGACCAAAGGAATGGATCAAGAACAGCGTAACGGCGTGGTCGATCGCGCGTCGGTTGTGGCGACGGGCGTTTTGCTTCTGTTCGCTTTTGCAGGCCAAACGCTACTCAACTATTTGCACATCAGCACGGCCTCTTTGGAAGTGGCAGGCGGCTTGCTGCTGCTGCTGATTGCGCTGGATATGCTCAATGGCGAACTCGACGCGCCGATCGTGGAGCAAGAGCGCGATGTGGCAATCACGCCGCTGGCTCTGCCTTTGCTGGCTGGTCCCGGAACGCTGACAACCGTGATGCTGCTGATGTCTGACACGCCCACTGCCCGAATTAGCGTCATTGGCGGCATTGTGGCGGCGATGGTGGTGACGTGGTTTATCGTGCGGCAGTCGTCTCGTGTGGACAAGCTGATCGGGGCAGA
>JAAUTJ010000208.1 GCA_012031475.1 Leptolyngbyaceae cyanobacterium SM1_3_5
TGTATTAGTACGAACACAGTACCAGACAGTAAAGGTGATGAAAAAAAACTTGGCTTGTTTTGCTCAGCATAATAATAACAATTAAAGGTTTCTGTTTTTCCAGGGATTTTGCAATCTGAATTTGATGTGTGTATACAAATGTGGCGGCGACGGCAGCGGCGGCGGCGGGCGCAATCTTGGGCGCACCGGAAACCGTCGCAGTGGGTGACTCTGGAATCGCTTGCGAAAGGGCGGGTAGGCTCAGCGGCGGAACGGCGGCGCGATCGCTCACCTGACAGTGCAGAACGGCAACCGTGACGTTATCGTGACCGTTGCGCGTGTTGGCAAGCTCGACAAGCCGATCGCAGACGCGGCTGAGATTGCCGCCGTTCAGCAAGGGCAAAATTTCGCTGTCCCAAATTTCGTGGACGCGATCGCTGTCGCTCAGGCCATCGGAACACAACAGAAATACGCAGTCTTCATCCAGCACAAACCGCTGCACGGTCGGATGCAGACTGTGGGATGCGCCCATGCCCAGAGCTTGAATCAGCGAGCCGGAACCGGGATTTTGCAGCGCTTCGCGATAGGCGCTGTAGCCCAACCGGACTTCCCGCGAGGCGATGTCATCATCCAGCGTCACTTGCCGACAGCCCCAGCGCGTGATTCGATAGGCGCGGCTGTCTCCGACGTGCGTGGTGTAAAGCTCGTGGCCGCGCACCAAGCTCATCACCAGAGTTGTGCCCATGCGCTGGCGATCGAGCCGCTGTTCGTTGTCGTTGCGCTGACTGATTCGATCGTTGGCTGCCCAAACTGCGGCTTCGAGGGCGGCGGTGAGTTCAGCCGGATTGAGCTGTTCCGCGTGAATGCCCTGCAATTGTTCGCCCAGCGTGTCGATCGCCAAATTCGACGCAACATCGCCGCCTTGGTGTCCGCCAATGCCGTCGCAAACGATCGCCAACGCTGGATAGCAGCAGTTTGATTGGCGCTGATGGTGAACGTTTTCACCGTGCCGCTGTCTGGAAAGCAAGCGTCTTCGTTGCGCTGGCGGGTCGGGCCTTGGTCGGTGCGCGTGGCGATGTGAATTTGCAACTGCTGTCCCTGCGCGATCGAATTCATTGCCTGATCGAGCAGGTCAACCAACTGTTCAGCCTGACGAATTTCGCCTGCGATCAGCTGGTGGCACAAGCGATCGAAAAAGTCCGCGATCGTCGGGTCGGCGGTTTGCGTCCACAGTGCCCACTGTTCGCCAAGCTGCATCAGCGTGGGTGGCGTTCCTGCGGCGGCACAAGCTCCAGCAGGCGAACGATGCCGCCTTCGGCGCGGAGCAGTTGATTTTGCAAAAGACTAGCGGCAGTGCCTTCGATCGACAACGGCTGCCAGAGGGAAGCAATTTGCCACAGCCAGCTTAGCTGCCGCAGGGCAGAGGCTTGCGGCCAAACTTCCTTCAAGGCCGGAAGCACCTGCACCTCGCCGTTTGCCATGACGACGACGGCTGCTTCGTCGAGCATGACGGTTTTGGCATCCAGCACTTCATACACCTGGGGGACATGAAGCTGGTAGGGCGACAGGCGCAAATAGCTGGTGAAGACGGGCGGCACTTCGATCGCAGGCTCGCCAATCAGTCCGGGTTTGGTGTCGAGAAAAACGCCTGGAACTTTGCACAGGAAGCGGCTCTGCACCAGTTCCCCTGGCTTCGTGTCCACCCCCTGTTCACCGATCGCCCAGAGATAGTGCTTTGGCAGCGTCGTTCGGCACTTTTGGCAAACTTGTGCGTTTCGGGGTTGGGAGTTTGGCAGCTATAGTTGGGGCAGTAGAGCATTACCTTGGCATTTCACATCCAGGTTGGGTCTTATCAGGATAGCTCAACCCTGCTTGCCCCATCCATCCCGCTCGATCGCGATGCCATCTAAGCCGTTTACGCTCAAGAATTTCATCCAATCCAAAACTGGATGCTTACAAGCGCGGTTGAGTCGCGCCTGCAAACATTGAAAACTGGTTTTAATCAACCCCTCCTCCTCAGAGAGCGGGGCCGTCTGCCGAAACGCGAGGCAAGCCAAGGCTGTAGTTTCGCACTCGGCTTTTGAGATTGTAGGAAATTTGGCCGGACTGCAACAGCGATCGCACCAAATGCTCCAAATCCGAGCCAATCCGCCGCAAATTATAGTCGGTTAGATCCGCGCCTTCATATCCCGCAACCAGTTCTTCAAACTTGCGGTAGATCGCTTGCAGCGCATCGTCATTCCAGATCAGTTCATTATCCGGATCAACATCAATGGTCAGGCGATCGGGCGACTCCACAAACGCTTCAGTTCCATCAATTTCAGCCGCAAAGATGCGAATATGACGAGTCGTAGACTTAATCAGCATAAAATGTCGAAGGATTCGGGATTTATCGCTATTCTTACAGAAGATCGGCGGCAAAAGATCGGCGACAAAAGCTAGCAAATCGAAAGTTCGCAAATCGATCGATTTTCAGTTGCCGCCATGCTAGGTTAATGAGTACATTTGTTCTAACTGGTTGCCAGCCATGACAGGATCACGTCAGCCATCCGATCGATCCCCACTGCGCCCCGTCGGGCTGATCAGTCAGCTTTCTTTGCTGATGACGGGTGGCCTGCTGGTCGGCGGCACGTTTGTCGGCTTTGGCCTGTGGCGAGCAGGCGATCGCTTTGTGCAAGATTTGCGATCGCTTCTAAATCCGCCACAGCCCGCGCCGCAGGTGGATATCCGCTCGATCGTGGTCGATCGCGTCCAGCAGGTGAGCGAACTGACGACGGCGGTTTTTGCGATGGAAGCGGTTGTGCCCACGAGTCGCGATCGCACCTTGGGCGGCTATGTCGTCGGCACGACCAAGCTGATCTATATTGCCTATGGCGAAGTGAAAGCCGGAATTGACCTGAGCCAACTGCGGCCAGAAGACGTGCAGGTGAATGGTGATGTCGTCACGCTGCGCCTGCCTGCGCCGGAAATTCTTGACAGCAAAATTGACGTGACGCGATCGCGCGTCTTTGATTACGATCGCGGCTTCATGGGCTTGGGACCCGACATTGCCCCGCAGCTTCAGTCGCTTGCCCAACAGGAAACCTTACAAAGAATTACCCAGACCGCTTGCGATCAAGGCATCCTCAACACGGCCAACCAGCAAGCCGATCTCGCTATCACCCAGCTTTTAGAAACGGCGGACAGTCAGCAGCAGTTCATCGTGGAAACTCGATCGCCCGCCGCCTGCGCCGCTGCCGCCGCATCTGCCTCGACGCCCGCCGCATCTCCGATCGCCACGCCGTTCCCCTCGCCCGGAGGCGCAGCGATCGCACCTGCCCAGTAGTCTAAGCTGCTAATCTAAGCCGCGAATCTAAGCCGCAAAGTCCCACATCACCGGATTATCGTCCAGGTGATCGGTGACGCCGCGTCCGATCGCGTCAATTCCCGCCAAATCTTCAGAGGAAAGCCGGACATTGGCCGCTTGTGTATTTTGTTGCGCCTGATCGGAATTACGAGCGCCGACGATCGCGCTGGTTTGCGGCTGGGCGATCAGCCACGCGATCGCGAGTTGTCCAAGCGTGCAGCCGTAGCGATCGGCGATCGGTCGGAGTTGATCCAAAGCGGCTTGAGCGCGATCGTAATGGTCGCCTTTGAACAGTTTATTTTTAAGCCGAATATCCCCTTCTTGAAACTGATGATCGGCCTTGAATTTTCCGGTCAGCAATCCTTGAGCAAGCGGCGAATAAGCGATGATTGAAACATTTTGCTCGACACAATAGGGCATCAAGTCTTGTTCAACGCCGCGCCAAAACAAACTGTAGGGCGGCTGCAAGCTGTCGATTCGACCGTACTGCATGGCTTCGGCTAGCTGGTCGCGAGAAAAGTTGGAAACGCCGATCGCCCGAATTTTACCTTGCTGCTTGAGCGTATTCAGGGCTGCCATTGTTTCCGCGATCGGCACAATTTCAGTATTGAAAGTTCCGGTCGGCCAGTGAATTTGATACAGGTCAATGTAGTCCGTTTGCAGATTTTTCAACGAGCGATCGCACGCTTCGATCACCTGATTTTTCTTGAGATGATTGGCAAATACTTTGGTGGCGAGAATGACGCGGTCGCGATCGTTCATCAAAGCTTTACCAACAAGCTGTTCTGAACAGCCATTGCCATACACTTCAGCCGTATCAAACGTGGTAATGCCGCTGGCGAGTGCCGCCTGCATTGCCGTGATGACTGCATCGTCTTCAACGCCGACCCAGCCGCTTTTTCCAGCTTGCCAAGTGCCAAAAATAATTGGTGTGATTTCAATCTGTGAATTGCCCAACCTGCGCGTTTGCATTCGTTTTTTTGTAGTTCTTCACCTCAACTATAGAAAAAGATTGTTTAGTGATACGTGAAGTTCTACCGTATTCCAAACTACCGTATTCCAAACTACTGTATTCCAAACCACTGTATTCCAAACTACAAATGCTGCGGAAATTTACGATCGCACCTGACTCAAATTACACAATGACTTTATGAATTTCAGACTTTCCTACACAAAGGAGTATGTTAGTTTAGGCTTGGTGTGCCAGTTCCCTGTTTTCGCGATTGCTAGATACCTTTGTTTTTGCTGCTCTTGTCGTTCTGACGGCAGGTTTTGCTCGTCAAAGCAATCTACCCGATGACTATTCGCAATCGCCTAGTTTTGAGGTCAATTCACTCAGACATGAAAGCGTCTTTGCCCAGCACTGAAGAACAGCGCCTTAACAAGCTGCTCAGTTACGAAATTTTAGATTCGATCGAAGAATCAGCCTACGACGACCTCACCTTGATCGCCGCCCAGATCTGCGAAACGCCGATCGCCCTGATCAGCTTAGTGGAAAGCGATCGCGCTTGGTTCAAGTCAAAAGTTGGGCTGACGGTTTCGGAAGTGCGAATGCCGCGCCACTTGATCTTGTGTTCCCATGCAATTTCTAGCCCCGATCACGTCCTCGTAGTGCCAGATGCAAAGCAAGATGTCCGCTTTGCCGACAATCCGATCGTGGCGGCAACACCGGGAATTCGCTTTTATGCAGGTGCGCCCTTGGTGACGCCGGACGGGTTTGCCTTGGGAACGCTGTGCGTACTAGACCATGAGCCGCACGAGCTATCCGATCGCCAAGTCAGCGCCCTGCAAGCGCTGAGCCGCCAGATCATCGCCCAGCTTGAGCTACGGCGCAACCTGAAAAAACTGGCGCAAGAAACGATCGATCGCCAGCAGGCCGAAGCGCAAGTCCGGCAGTTGAACGCAGAGCTAGAGGAGCGGGTGCAGCAGCGCACCGCCCAACTGCAACTGCAAACGCAACAACTGCAAGACACGCTCAATCAACTTCAGCAAACGCAAACGCAACTGATTCACACGGAGAAAATCGCCTCGCTGGGTCAGCTTGTCGCTGGAGTTGCCCACGAGATCAACAATCCGCTCAGCTTTATTTCTGGCAATTTGCCGCATGTTTACGAATACATGCAGAGCTTGCTACATCTAGTGCAAACCTATCAGGCACAGTATCCCGACCCGCTTCCCTCGATCGCCGCCACGATCGAGCAAATTGAACTGGACTACTTAAGCGCAGATTTGCCGAAGCTGCTGAACTCGCTTCAGGTGGGAGCCGATCGCATCCGCGAAATTGTCGATTCGCTGCGGCAGTTTTCCCGCAATGACGAACGGCACAAGCTGAGCAATCCGCACATCGGGCTGGACAATACGCTGCTGCTGCTGCGCCATCGCCTCAAAGCCACACCCACCCGACCGGAAATCCAGGTCGATCGCAACTATGGCGATTTGCCGCCGATCGCCTGCTGCATCGGTCAGCTTAATCAGGTGTTTATGAACCTGATCAGCAATGCGATCGATGCGATCGAGGCCAGCCGCACCCCGCAGCCTCAACTGACAATTCGCACCTTTGCCGAGGGCGATCGTGTCTGCATTGCAATTGCCGATAACGGCACGGGCATGGATGTTGCGACTCAAAAGCACATTTTCAACCCGTTTTTCACCACTAAACCGATCGGTAAAGGAACCGGATTGGGACTGTCGATTAGCTATCAAATTGTGATGAATCATGACGGTCATTTGACCTGCGAATCCAGCTTGGGAACCGGAACAGAATTTGCGATCGAACTGCCGATCGCACCATTGCACGAGGCCGATTCGATCGAACTGGCGACTGTAATCTGCTGATAAACTGAGCAGAGGGCAGAGGGCAGGAGGCAGAGGGCAGGAGGCAGGAGGCAGAGGGAACAGCCGCATTGCTTTTCTTCTGACCTCTGCCTACACTCTCAAAACCCGATCGCTATGCTTGAAAAGGCAGTTTTCTTCTCTTACGTTTGTGGCTTATCGCAATCCGACTCCGACCGTTGATTTAATTATTGAACTGAGCGATCGCCCCCAACCTGCGATCGTGCTGATTGAGCGACGCAATCCGCCGTCAGGCTGGGCGCTTCCCGGTGGCTTTGTCGATTATGGCGAATCTGTTGAAACTGCCGCCAAACGTGAGGCGCAAGAAGAAACAGGTCTGGAAGTGACGCTGGTTGAGCAGTTTCATGTCTATTCTGATCCCGATCGCGACCCGCGCCAGCACACGCTCAGCGTCGTATTTCTTGCCACTGCCAGCGGCACACCGCAAGCAGGCGACGACGCGCAAGGCGTTCAAATCTTTGAATTGGACAAGTTGCCGCCGAACTTATGTTTTGACCACGATTCCATTTTGCGCGACTATCAACACTATCGCGCCACTGGTCACCGTCCCGCCCTCGCATAACCGCATGAATCGTACTGTTATTCACACTGAACAAGCTCCCGCCCCCGTCGGGCCATACAGTCAGGCGATCGCCGTCGGATCGTTGCTCTTCGTCTCCGGTCAAATTCCGCTTGATCCTCAAACGGGCGCGATCGTTAGCGAAGAAATTAGCCAGCAAACCGAACAGGCGATCTCCAACCTCGAAGCGATCTTGCAGGCCGCAGGCGCATCGATCGCGGATGTCGTCAAAACAACGGTTTTTCTAGCTGATCTGAACGACTTCAACGCAATGAATGCTGTTTACGCCCGCTGGTTTAACGAAGCCACTGCGCCCGCTCGCGCCTGCGTCGAAGTCGCCCGTCTGCCAAAAGATGTGCGGGTGGAAATCGACTGCATCGCCGTTTTGCCACAGTAATTTTGTCACAATCAATCGTTCCAAGCGGGCACATTCTCGATCGCTCGATCGTCAATTCATCCGTTGTTCACGTGCAGCAGCGATGTCAGACTTCCGCCTGGACTCAGCCCAAAGCCTCAAGGTTCGATCGAATCCGGTGCGGCTGAGCGATCGACTTGGAGACGACCACAAGCTGTATCAGTTCAATCTGAAGCAGCGCAGCCGCTTCAGTCTAAATCTGCGTAGCTTTGGCGCAAATGCGGATGTGGAACTGATTCAAGACCGCGATCGCGACGGACGGGCAGAGCTTGGCGAAACGGTTGCCAGTTCTCGATCGACTAGCAGGTTGGATGCGATCGACATTCAGGGCTTGTCTGCCGGAACCTACTTCCTGCGCGTTTTGCCCAAAAGTGACGACGCGATGCGCTATCGGCTTCAGGTGGCTGCCGCCCCCACCAATAAAATTAGCGAAGCTTACGAAATTGTGCAACGCACCAATGCGTTTCGCGAGTCGAAAGGATTGCCCG
>JAAUTJ010000209.1 GCA_012031475.1 Leptolyngbyaceae cyanobacterium SM1_3_5
AACCTGTGGAAACACGCATTTTTTACGCACCGTACCTCAAGGGTATTGACTAAATACAGGGCGCAACGACGCGGGAAAACTTTTTTGCAAAGCTGCCTTCAATCGCGATCGCGCAGCAATTCTTCGCGTTCCCTGAGCAGTTGAAAAAACACTTCCTCATGCGTCAAGCCCGTCTGACGCGACAATCTAACCAGCAGATCGCCGCGTGGTTTGTAGGTGTAGGGATGCCCGAATCTTTTGGTTTTGCGGCGAATGGCGCGACGGGAACAGGTAGCCAGCAGCGGCCACAGTATTAGATCAGTCATTGCAGCGGCGGAGAGTTAGGCGGTTCAGTGTCAGGCCACAATTCGATCCGTCGCAATTCTTGGCGGTAGTTGTTGCCGGATAGGTCGTTTGTGCCCGTGAGTTCAGCGGTCGATCGCCGGATCAGCAGCGTGGCGTAAGCAGGGTACATCTCCCGCGCTTCCTTTCTCAGATTGGGGTGTCTGTCTTTCTCTTCGCTCACTGAGAGCGTCAGCAGTTCACCCGTGCTGAGGGGCAGCAGTTCTCGAAGCTTACGTTCGGCTTCCGCTTCTGTTGCGCCATAGACGGCCATCTGGCGACCGTTGTTGAGATTGGCAGTGGCGCGGAATTTGCCCCAGGTGTAATGCTTGGCGGCGGTCTTGATTTTTGTCCATGTCAAGCCCAGATCAGGTTCGGGAATCGTATAGGTAACTTCTTTGACGCGGGGCTGGCCGGGTGCTGCGATCCAGGGCGGTGACTCTTTCGACTTGAAAACGATCGTCAGCTTCCGGCGCTGCATTCCGGCTCTGACCCAATCTTCGGCAGGCTGCCCAACTAGCTGCCCTAAGTCGCGATTGTGTACCCAGCGGTGTGAGGTGAGGGCGGTTTGAACGTTTTGCTTGAGAAGCTGCTGGGGGCCTCGGATGGTGATAAATTCCTCTTCGTTGTTGCGATCGGGGTAAACCTTGACCGCTCGTTCTTCTCCGAACATCGTTTCGTTTGCGAGTCGAGAGGTGGAGTAGAAATCGTCGATCGCATAGCTGACGACGTAGCCAACTTCGATCAGTGCGTCTACGGCTCCTTCAACAAAGTTCTCAACAAATGCTCGTAACATCTCATTATCAATGCTTTCAATTCGTTCTTCGACAGCGCTGGCAATGCTCCAAGGTTCGCGTTGTTCAGTAATTGGAACAAGCCCAAACAATCGCAACCGCCTGAGCGTTAGCATCGTTCCTAAAACCGAATTTCGAGCTAATGCGCCACGAGTGGTATTGAGCAGGCTAACCACTTGACCGCGAATTTCTTCGCCGCCTTCTTCTGCCAGTGCCAGAGCGATTTTTCCGCCTAAAACGGGAAATTTTAATGATGCACCTGTTGCTAATGCAACTGACACCAGCCAAACAGAACCCGTTCCTAGCGCTTGCCCTAATGCACCTGCAATCTGAACATTATTGGCGTTAATTGCGGATTGTAGTGCGGCGTCTGTTTGGTTCCAATCAAAATTAAAAATTGTGTATCCGGCTTCAACAATCGTTGACCATGCATTGCTAATAAACCAACTCACAGCACGTTGAATGGTGTTGGTAATAAAGCCAACTAAACGAGAGGTCATGTCGTTTACCCAGCGCTGAATTGGGTTTCCCTCTTCGTCTCGCTCTTCTGTTTCTGGGACAGAAAGATCGGCAAAAATATCAATCACTCGCTCACCAATCAGGTTGCGAACGGTTTGACTTTGCAGCGCGTTTTGGGCGATCGAAATCAGTGACATAAGCAGCAGTGGTAGCCGCAACATCTTTGTTCGCTGTTTTTGCTCTAGCCGATCGCTGTTTTACGTTGGCGGCTGAGTTGGCGGCGTGATGATGTTGCGAAGGTCAGGACGTGGCGCGTTTGCGGGCGATTGACCCTCATCAGGTTTTCAACCGACGTTACAAATCTGGCCCAATCTGTATCAGATTGCCCGTCTCCCTGCCGTTCCTCCCGCATTCGATCGCCCGGAAGCGGTTCGCCCATCTCCCAATTTTTGTAGAACACTGCCTTGATAATTTCGCAGGCTACCAAAATTCGATCGAATAGCTCTTGTTGATCCGTCTTGCCATCAAATTTAACTCTCGGAACGTTCCGCGTTGCTTCTTCGAGCGCTTCCTTGATGTTTGTCGAGCCAGTGCTGACTGAAACCTTCATTTCGCGGCGTTCTTGCTTGGTTCGATAGCCCAAATATTCAGCATTTGCTGCTGCATAGTCGGTTGCTGTTGTGGCTGCGACTCTCGCGCCGATCGCCTCAATCACTCCCTTGAATGCCAGCGAAATTAAAAACGTCGGTATCTGCATTCAACGATAGGCTGATGCCGACAAGTTCAGCCAATGTTTCTGATACGTTGTGCAGCTTAATTTCTTTCTCTTCACCTGCTTGATCTTTGTATTTGATGTACAGCGGAAACGCGCCAACTAAACCGTCAAGCTGCTTGATTTCCCATTCTTTCCAACTCATTGCATCATGAATTGTGGTGTTCAAAAGAATGTCAGCCAGTAAGTGATCTGGATTCGCCAAATTAGTCGGTACGGTCGCCGGGAATCGATGATAGCCGCCTCGGTAGAAGTTGGTTGCCAGCAGTGCGGCGATCAACTGCGGAACCGTGCCAACTGTCGAAGCCTGCGGCGCGTTGAAGTTTGCGTAAATCGTATTGCCGAACGCCTTGACTAAATCTTCCGGGTTGAACGCCATGCGGCTGCGTTCGTTGAAACCCAGCATGGCGAGAATTTTGCGATCGAGCATTGCTTCGATTTCAGCACAAGAGCAGCCCATACAAGGTGGTGGTGGTGAGGGTGGACGGGGTGGAGGCGGTGGGGTTGGAGCGCACATTGTGCCCCAAGCGACGGTCGATCGCCAAGGCTCGATCTCGCTGGCTGGCACGATTTTCATGGTCAGCCGGGGCATCCTGCCGAATTGCGCTTCGATCGCAAAGGGCAAGATAACTCCCGGCTGCGAGAAAATTCGAGTGGTGTACAGTCCGTCAGTGGAACTGGTGTTGAGCGTCAGCATCGGGTATTCCCCATAGCGGCGCATCCAAACGGCTCTCGGCGGATTCATGCCGCGAACTGAACCAGCCGGACGAATGATGTTTACATCAGATCGATTGTCAGCGACCCAGAGTATCCACTGGTTCGCGACAAATAACTCGTCAGCAACAACATAAGGGGTCAGATCTCGAACTTGCGTTGGAATCGTCAAGTCTGTCCACTGTCCCATCCCACCGCAGAAAATTTTAAAGCTCCAGACGTCGCGCCCTTCCTCGTCTGTCCCAGTCAGCGTTTCAAATCCGGTCACTGGGCCATAGCAGGGCAAGATCCAGCCGTTGAAAATTCCGCCAACTGGATCTATCCAGCGGGCGGCGGCTCCCAGTGCATCCGACGATCGAACGGCAAAATCACCCGCTCCAAACCCAGTAATCACGCCGCCCGCGTCGTAGTTGTTGGGAACTCGGATGTAGACAAAATAGCGGCAACCGGGAATCCAACCTTCACGCGATCGATTTGGCGTGAAAACGGGTCTGTTTGGTGGTGGTGGTGGTGGCTCCTCTTCTTCTTCGGGCGGCGGGTTCGGCTCGCAGTTGCCATCGCCCCAGCGGTACGACGCGCACACGGGCGGCGTTTCCCAACCGAAGACCGTAGCAGTAGAGCAAATCCACGCCTCGCAATTGTTCACGCCCCAATCAGAGATCGGATTGAACTCAAACATGGGTCGAACGAAGCGATTCACCTGGTCACGCAGCGGCGGGGGGATCGGAGGCATGAACGGAACTGGAATTCTAAGCGGCGGATCGCCTGAACACATGGGAGAGTTCGGCCATCTGCGGCAGTCGCCTGGATCGACAGGCTCGTTTATTGGGGTGAAGTTCCAACCTTGATCTCGATCGACGATCGGCGGCTCTCGATCGCCTGACTCTTCTAAATGGTTGATCAGGTCTCGTGCTGAGTTCATCCGCTCCGCAATGGGGCGAAATCGATCGTACGGGTTGCTCTGCCTGCCTGTCCTACCTGCTCTCGCCATCAGATTACGTCATCTTTTCGTGGGCGGAAAATGCGGTAGTCGTATAGGTTTCCGGCTTTTTCCCGGCGATCGGCGGTGCGATCGAGCAAGGCCGCCTGTCTGGGCAAAATGAAGCGACCGTCGGACGGCAGGATCGAGCCCGGGGGTTGGGGATGGGTGAAACGGCGATCGATCGACTCGAGGGCATGGCGTTATGAGGCTTGAAGAACGTCACCGACAAAAGCAGCGAGACAGTTGCCAACTGAGAAAGCCTGCGCGTTTTCGTAAACCCGCGATGTGGCAGGCTCCGCCCAGCGTCCGACCGAGGCGATCGTGACACTTCCTTCTGGAAAGATCGATCGAATATCGATTCGAGTTTGAATTGCAGCGCCAGCAGCGTTTACCAGCAGCGGCATGTACAGTCCCAGGCCGCGCTGTTCGATCCAGCTATTGAGGGCGATCGCGCCGTTGGGCGATCCTTGCAGCACGGGTAAATCGGTTCCCGTGACATAGCGACGTAGCAGCGCCCACGTGCTGCCAGTGGGGACGGGGCGATAGTAGAGCGAAATTTGCGAGCCGCTTGGAAGTACCAGCGCGGAGAGGTTGAGACTCCAAGAGAACGAGAGTGGGGGATTTGGGATCGTCGTGGCGGGGATCGCTCGTCGCCAGTCGATCGCGGTTGTGCCGTTGGCGACCCAAAGAATGTTGCCATCGAAGACGGTTTCTCCGACGTAGCGCGGCTGTCGGGTTGGCGCTTCGATCGAGATGCGAGCGTTGTGAAGCTCAACTCCAATTAAATCTCTGTGTCTGATCATTTTTTATCCTTGTGGCGTAAGCAGTCTGCCCGCGAACCCAGCCTGACATTTGCTGATTTCGATCGCACGAGCGTTGCTGTGAATTAGCGATGTTCCCGGCTCCACGAAGCGACCGAGGTTGACGATCGCGGCAGCGCCAGCAGGGGAAACGGCATCGATGGCGATGTCCGTGACGCGGGCGCGATCGAACTGACGCACCAGCGGCAGATAGCGACCAACGCCAAACAGTTCGATCCAGTAATTCAGGTTCAAAATTCCGTCAAACGCTGGCAGTTCGCCGCCTAGACGGAACTGCTTTATCAACTCTGGAGCGCTCCAGTTGCGCGTTTCAAATGAGTAACGACTGAAGTAGATCGCAATGAATGCGTCATGACCCAGCCTGATCGGACTGAGATCGAGCGACCAGGAAAAGAAGGGCGGAATCTGCGGCGGCGCGGGGTTTTGGTGGGAGGCTGTCCAGGTGTCGGCAGTGATCCCCGTCGCGATCCACAGAATCGCGCCATCGAAGACGGTTTCTCCAATGAAGGCGGGCGATCGCGTGGGCGGCTCGATCGAGATTCGAGCGTTGTGCAGTTCATCTCCGTATAGCTCATGGTGTCTAAGCATTGACGATGATTTCTCCCTGAGCATTCGTGATTGGAGCGCCGTCGCCGTCTGTAATCGCTCGCCGGGTGTTCAGCACGTCGGCTTGATTGGCGAAGACGTTCACGTTCAGCGCCGGGGCGGTGTTTTCAGCTTCTTCGACCGCGCTACCGTGAATCACTACAACGTCTTGCGCTTCTAGAACCCCAAACCCGACTGATTCCATTGCAGCAGCAGGGCGGTGTCGCTAGCCACATCAAAGGCGGCGGCATCCGTGAAGTAGAGCAGCAGGTCGATCGAGTAGTAAGGCCGTCTGTTGTAGAGCCACAGTGAGGCGATTCTCACGGCGTCTGCTCCGTCGCGGCGCATCAGCAAATTAAGCTGTTTTTTGGCGCTGGATGCTTCCGAGTCGCGGACGGCGGCGGCCACCTGTCCCTCGCTTTGGTCGGCTCCGGGAACGGGTAGGCAAATTCGCTAATCGATCGAATGTCGGCATTTAGCCGCAGACTCGTGACGAAACCGCTGTACCTCACGCCAGACGCGATCGACTGTGGCGAAAGTGTCCCCGGTTTGTAGACCTCGATCGGGTTGGCTCCGGTGTCCGCTGTGAGGCGACTCAGGATATTTGTGTTGCGGAAATAGCCGCTTGAAGTCCAACTCATGTAGAGAAATTGCTGGAAGCTTTGATGATTGTAATGCTTCCAGCGATCGCTAACTTATTCTGGCCTCATCAAATATTCAATGTGATAAACGTAGGCAGCAATTAACCACCATGCAAGACTGAGTGATGATAGCTGTTCTTCTTGTTGCTCAATTGGAATATCCCATGAGAAGAAAAGGCAAATTGGAATAATCGTAATTAGTGTTGCAATCCAGAACGCAACCCAGCCTAAAAGCCCTTCCCACAATCCACTCAGTTTTGGGTATTTCCGCACTCGATCCGCCTGCAATTTAGGTGCAACTCTCTCTAGAATCGAGTGAATTAGATAGTGTGTTGCTGCGATGGTAGGAATGGGTGAAAGTGCAATGAGAACAACAGAAAGAATGATTGGTTCAATGCTGCCGATCGCGTAGGCAGATTGTTCGCTTGCTTCCAAGAAAATGGTTTTGGTGACTCCGATCGCAACTCCACCAACAATCAGCAGAATAAACGATTTGAGCCACGCTGTAGGGAACGGGAACCATCGAGGGTATTTCATTGGGCATCCTGAAGATTGACGAGTAATTTCGCCCGATCGAGCCAGCGATCGGGCTTTCTTCAGAATTCCCAAAAATGATTTGCGGCAAATAAAACCCCCCTTGGTTCTGACACAAGGGGGGAGAGCATGACCCGAATAGCAGTGGTGACAGGGTGAGAGTTCCCAGAAGCGGGAATTCTATCGAGGTTGCGTGGGATCTCCCGATGAATACTCCTGTTTTGACCAATTCGATCGACATCCGCCAAGCTGACCCGGCCACGCTGCGATGGGTTGAGAATCAATTGGCGATCGGCGGCTATCTGGCTGACTGCCAAAATAACGGACTGATTGGACAGGCCACGCTGGACGCACTGGCGGCATTCAAGGCGGATGCTCATTTGGAATATCCTCACGCGCTGGGAGCTAGCACGATCGACGCGCTGTCGCGGCTGGAAGCACCACACCCCATCTCGGAACAAACGAATTTCGATCTCAAGCCTGACCCGCAGGCTGGCAGGAAAAGCGGGCGATTAATTCGTTTGCCGATCGTCGGTGAAGTCTATTTGAATGAGTGGATTGTAGCCAATTCTTTCATCACCTACAGCGAATTTACGCACGGCGGATCGCGAATTCCAACAACAGAAACTCAGGCTCGAAATATGCTGCGAATTGCGGAGGAATTCGGCTGGATTCGCAGAACGTTCGGCAGTGCGATCGGCATTACCAGCGCCTTCCGACCGGAACATATTAACCGTGCAGTTGGCGGCGCTCCGAACTCGTGGCACATCCGGGCAGCGGCGCTGGATATCTACCCGATTAACGGGCGGATGGCTGACCTAACCGAGGTGATTAAGGCCAGCGACGTGGGCGGAATTGGCACTGCGGCACGATTTCGGCATATCGATTTGGGCGATCGCCGCTTCTGGCGTTACGGTCGGTAGCGATCGGGTGTCGGGTGTCGGGTGGTCGGGTGGTGCGGGTGTCGGGGTGGGTGGGTGG
>JAAUTJ010000210.1 GCA_012031475.1 Leptolyngbyaceae cyanobacterium SM1_3_5
CTCAGCCAGCAGCCGCACCTGAGCGCGATCGCCGCCGAAGCCGAAGCCCGTCGATCGCTGGGCACTCGCCCCGAAGACTTAGCTAGCCTCCTGCGATTTGCTGCCTTTTGGATCAGCCGCCGCCAACAAGAACAAAGCTGGACTGCTGCTGTGCCAGCATCGCCACTGGGAGCAAGACGTGGATAACTTCACCCCCTGAACTGCACTGGTACGAAATTGAACCGCTCGATCTGATCTTGATTCGCGAAGCCAAACCTTTTAATCCCGGTGATGGTTCCTGGGCAAAAGGGCAATTTCCACCGCCACCGATCACGGTGTTTCAAGCGCTGCGATCGGCCTTGCCTCAGCGGTTAGACCAGCGCACCGATCGCGATCTCAGTTTTCTGGGGCCATTCCTGCTGCACGAAGCTTCAGATGGAACAAAAACGGTGTGGCTACCCACTCCCAAAGATTTGCTTTCCCAGTTCTCCCGTTCTATAGAAGATGAACCGCAGCAGTTCGCCTCAACCCGCGTGGCTCGGCTCAGCCCGATCGATTTGGAGCAGGAGGAGATGCAGTTTGTTGGCTTAGACACGGCTCAGTTCAGCGCTGGTCTAGCTCCGATGCTGCCGCCTGCTTCAACCGAGTATGGCTACGGCAGGCTGCCATCCTGGATGAAAGCCGATCGCCTCGTGGACTATCTGCAAGGAAGCTTGAGCAGTTTGAGCCACACCGATCTTTGTGACAATCCCTGGGCGGTGCAGGTCTTACCCCACATTGAAATGCAGGCCGGAACCCGTCAGGTGAAAGACCAAGACGGCTACTTTACCGAAGTGGCTGTGCGACTCAAACCAGGCTGGAAGCTGATTGCAGGCTTCAGCGGCGCAGTTCAAACTCCGGTAGCCGTGCGATTCGGCGGCGAAGGCCACCGCGCTCTCGTCCAGGCTTGCCCTGCACCGCCCATTTGGACAGCGCTTCAAGCTTTCACCCAGCCGCAGAAAGGAGATACAGCCTACCTGCTAACTCCAGGCTTGGCTGAAGTTACGACGGGTTCAGATCTCTACGCGCCCTTTCCCGGACTGTGGGCAGAGCAGCTTCAGGGCTGTGCCACCGATCGCCCGATTCTCTGGGGCGGCATCTCCGTTTTGCAGAGACCAACGGATGCCACTACCGCGATCGGGTTTACGCCCCAGCGGGCTTTTGTGCCACCCGGTACGGTCTATCGCTTCAAGCAGCTTCCCGTTGAGGCCGAACCGCTGCTGCCCTCACTGAGCGATCGCCCCTCAAACTGGCTGAAAACGTTTCACACGCTTGGTTACGGCACTCTGCTTTGGAATCGATCGCAATCCATTCAAACAACGAACCCACAATGACGCACTATTTGACCTACACCTACCTACTCACGCCGCTGCACACCGGGGCTAGCTCGCAAATGGGAAACTTGATGGGCATTGCGCGAGAAGCCCAAACCGAACTTCCCTATGTGCCGTCTTCCTCACTGCGAGGCAAGCTGCGATCGGTGCTAGAAGCTCAGCACTCCACTCAGGCAGGCACTTTGTTCGGTGAACGAATCAAAGATGGACAGCAGCCGACAGAAGGAGAAGTCTGGTTTGCCGATGCCACGCTGCTATTTTTTCCGATCGCCTCTTACAGTCATCAGTTTGTCTGGATCACCTGCCCCCTGTGGCTAAGCCGCTGGAATCGCTGGCTGCGTGATGCTTCCTTCAGCGAAACCATTCAGTCCTGGCGGGCTTTACTGACTGCCTCGGATGGCAAAAAGGCAGTGACTTCTGTGCAGGGAGCGCAACTTTACTTGCAGGGGCAAAACTGAATCAGTCTGATTGGGAGCGGCTCGACCTGCAAGCAACCTATTGGCAATGCTTCGACAAAGTGGCAAATGACGACGGCATTCTTGATCTGCGTCAAAAACTGGTGATTTTGACCGATGATGACTGCGCTGCTTTGGTGGAAGTGGGGTTGCAGCGAGAAGTGCGAATTGCCCTAAAAGAAGATGAAAAAACAGTAGACGGCGGCTCGTTTCGCTCTGAGGAAGCGATGCCCTCTGAAACCGTCCTGTTTTTCCCCTGGGGAATGAAACCTGCAAAAACCGACGCAACTCAAGCAGCACGCCAAGCACTGCAAACCGTTCTAAACGATCGCCTTCAGTTTGGCGGACTCGAAGGGCTGGGGCGGGGCTGGACATCCAACACAACGGTCGCGATCGCCACAAACTAGGAGGACTCGATCATGCTTAAACTCGATACTCGCGACTTCAGCCTTGCTGCCTATAAAGGATTAGAACAGGTCAAGCAAAAGGTGAGCGTCAGCAAACATAAAAATGCCAGTGGACTGGTGCAGGGATTGCCTTCCTACATTTCAACTTGGGGTTTACATCGACTGGCAGGTGACGGCATCAAATACAGTCAGGCGCGAGCAGAAGACACTCGGTACAAGGGCAAAGTCTATCAAGAATTTCTTACAACGCTACAGGCGATCAGCGGCGTCACGTTTGCGATCGACAATCCCAAAGTGCTAATCGAAATGGAATTGCGGAGCTATACGGGCTTGAATCGGCTGGCGATCGAGCTGGCGCGAGAGTGGTCGTTTTGGGCAACCCCCATCTTGGGCGAAGCGGAGGAGCCATGATCAGAGCAGGTCGGAATCCAGACACACCTGAAGCCATCTGGCAGGTGTTTATTCAGGAGCAGGTGAAACTTGGCTACAAAGATCGGGAAGCGTTTCAGTCCGCTAGTTTTGGTCGAAATTCAACAACAGAATTCTCACCCTGCGAGTTCCAGATGAAGCGTCTCGGCAGTTGGCAGAATCTCAGCATGGCAGGCTAAGAGTAAAGTTGCCGCCGACGTTTGCTGCCCTGCGATCGAATCCACATCTCGGTCGGTGCGGTTTTGCAGTCTGCATCTGTTGCCGCCTCGCGTGAACATCAGCGATCGCCTGCCAGTGGAAATCCGCTGCAAGCAATGAACCACACTGAATTTGGTGAGGGAAAAAATGATGAAAAGCTAGTTCAGCCCATTTTAGTAAAAGCAGTCGAGGCTGAACGGCAGTGTCAATCGATCTATCAGCAGTTGAGCCGCAGAACTGAACTGCTGTCTGGAGGAGCCGAACAAACTCTGCGCGTTTCGTTCAATTGGCGCTTGCGAGTCGGAGGGACACGCGGATTTGATGAACGGCTATTGCCCGCCTTTCATCCGGTGTTTGGCGTTCCCTATGTTCCTGCTTCAACGCTGAAAGGGGCGGCTAGAGCTTGGGCAAGGCGGCAAAATGCTACAGACATTGAAACAATTTTGGGTGTTTTGGATGGCAAGATCGCCAAAGCCGCAAAAGTCGAATTTCTCGACGCTTTTCCCACGTCAAACTGCTTGGATGTAGATGTGGCAACTCCTCAATGGCATTGGGACAGCCAAGGTAACCAGTCGCAGGTGAGCTATCAGCCAACGCCGTTTCCGATGTTGAGCCTGAAGCAGCCAACTTTGATCATTGGTCTGCGTCCCACAAAGCCCGAATATGCCAAGTATGTTCCGATCGTGCGCGACTGGTTAGAGAATGCCTTGAAATGCGGCATTGGTTCGCGGGTGAGCGGCGGCTATGGGCGGGCATTGGGACAGCTTGCAACGCTTCCAAAGTCCCGTAGCTATCCATTTGAGCTTTGGACACAAGGAATGTATGGCAGCGAACCGCCAACGCCTCAAAATCAATACACTGGCAAACCCGAATTTCGCCCCACCGCAGTTCGAGGTATTCTGCGCTACTGGTTTCGATCGATCGCCCTCAGCCTTTACGCTCCCGCTGCCTGCCAAACGTTAGAAGACCAAATCTTTGGCGCTTTGGGACAGCAAGGCAAAGTGAATGTCAGTGTTTTATTGAATGACACTGCTCGATCATCTGCTCCCTTTGACTACACAGGTAGAATTCATTTGGAAGCAGTCAATTCGGCTCATCTAACCTTGATGAGTGAACTGCTGATTCTAGCTTCTCATTTGGGGGGTGTGGGTCGCGGGTCGCGTCGTCCGCTGCATCAGCTAGATATTGATCTGGCAAAGCCGATCATGCGTGGCTGTAACTGGTCAGTGGATGTGGAAGGTTTTCCCCTATCTTGTGATGCCGACCAGTGGCGATCGTTCATCCAGCGGCTTCGCGCTGCTTTCACAGCGATTCAACCCACTACGCAAACTTATCTATCTTCACCCGGCGGATTGAAGAATGAGCGGAAGCAAGATGTCTTGGATGCCAATGCTCAAATCTGGCTGCTGCGATCGCCCAATTTAGTTCAGCCCAAAAGCAACATGAACTGGTCAGATCCCAAGTTGCGCGGGGCGGCTTTGAATTTTGATGTATGGCGACGATCGCTTTAAGGGATACAACAACAAAAGCGATCGAGGAAATTCGCGAGTAGGAGGAGCTTTAGGGACTCCCTCTTTTGTTTGGATCAAGTCAATTTTTCCAGCAGACAACACGCCCTACCAAGCTGTAACCATCTTCGGCGCAAATCAATTCGATCGCCAAGCTTTTGCTACAGCGCTGAGGCAAGCAGGCGCAATTCCTGTCTTTCAATCCCCGGACAATTCAGGCAGTTCTCGTCCCCGCAGACGATAAGCAAATCACCCATCCTTTCAATATTTTCTAAAGCAATGGCGATTCTTGTTGCAAACATTGGCACATCAGATATTTCGGTGAAGATGGGCGACTACTATCTTCCGATCGGCTTTGAGCGAGATGAACCGAACCTGCTGATAGAAAAGCTGAGTGAAGCTGAAAAGACGCTTTGGAAAGACCAGCGATCGACGCTGATTCAAACGTTTGCTCAAGAAACACTCGGCCTTGAAGCGGGATCAAAGTTTCGCGCTATTACACAGCAGCTTGCTTTGCAATACCGGGAAGCACCGAACGAGTGGCATTCACAAATTCGGATTGGGCGACTTTGGGGCGTTGTGCAGGCTGCCATTCAAGCAGCCGATAAAGCAAAGCTACCGCTGCAAACGATTTTTCTATTTGTTACCGATCAACAGCCTGAGCATCCGCAAGATACGGTTTATGCTTTAGAAATTGTTTTGCAATGGCTGGCGATCGAAGCTCCCAATCGGTTTGCTGGAGACTCACCCCAAATTAAGCTTCAGCCCCAGTTGATTCGCCCTGAAGTTCCTGCAAATGATGAGGATGAGCTAATTGGTGAGTATTACAACTTCTTTCAGACATTCGATCGAGATCAGGTTGCTTACATCAGCATTAAGGGTGGAACAGGGCAAATGCAGGCGGCTCTTAAAACGCAGGCAATTTCAGCAAATCTTAAAGCTCAGGTGATCTTAAAGCCTGACTTGAGCGTGGCTGAAATCTTCAAGGGCGAAGCGTCAAAATGCAGGCGAGTTGCCTACTGGCGCTATCAGCAAGCTCAGCGATATGATGGCATCCGCCAACTACTGTCGCGCTGGGATTTTGATGGAGCAGTTGTGCTGCTGAACGGATGGAGAGAAACGCTGCAATCGCTGATTGATAGCCAGGTGACAGACGACAAGCATGAATTGCAAAATAAGCGAGATACGGTCGTGAAAGCGATCGTGGGGCTGGAAGTTGCGATCGACTGTTTGAGTTTGGATCAAGAATCGGCTCAAAAAAGACTCAAGCACAGAAGATTGAGTAAAGCGATCGATCTGCCCTTCAAATCAACCTTAGAGAACTATGGCCTGCTGGAGAATTTGTATGCCCAAGGCAAGATTTACCAGGACTCTCGACAGGTGCCAAACTTCTTGGCTCGTATGGGTTCGTTCTATGAAGTCAGTCAGAAGTGCCTATTGGAGAAGCTGGGTAATTCATATTTGGAAACAGATGGAGCAGGACGGCTGCTGCTATTAGCAGCGGAAGTGTCTCAGACCAATCAGCCGCTATGGAAGAAATTTTTAGAAGTGCATCATAGCGTCTTGTTGAGCAAGGCTGGGAAGATCGAAAGTTTGAACAAAGCTATCGATGGGACTTCAATCGATTTAGAACATTGGTGCTAAAAGATCGATTTATCAAACACAGCTTTTTGGAGGCATTGATTCAGCAGCAGTATGGCGATCGCTATCACGATCGCCCAAAGCTGACTTTATGGTATCAGCTTGATTTTTGGTACGATCGACGGAACGGGATTATTCATGGATCGCAAGGAATTAGCGAGAACAAAATTAAGGGACTTGCTAAGCCGAAAATTGCCTGTGAATATGAACAAATTCTTGCTGTGATGCGAGAGATCATGAGCGAAGTTGGTTCTAGTCCTAGTGCCGATGAATACTACATCTATTCCCAAATTCGCGAATGGACACTCAACTGCTTAAAGTAGCTGTGGTGTATTGAAATTTTGTTGAGTGATTCGCTTTTCAATGGCAAGATCAATGTCCTCAAATATCCGATGCCATTTTCTAATTGGGCTTCCTGGCTGCGGCAAATCAACATTGGCGCGACAGTGGATCGATCGATTTCCTCAGACGGTTTGGGTTTCGACGGATGCAATTCGCGAGCAGCGGTTTGGAAACGAGGCAACGCAGGGAGATTGGGCAGCGATCGAAGCTCAAGCGATCGAGCAGATTAAAGCGGCGATCGCTGGGGGGAAATCAGTGATTTATGACGCCACTAACGTGAGGCGAGCGTGGCGGCTGGAGTTTTGCAAAAGCTCGCGGCCTGCCCGATCGACTGGCTGGCGTGGCAGTTCACCACGTCGCTGGAAACCTGCAAAGCCTGCAATTTGGTACGCGATCGAGAAGTGCCAGACAGCGTGATTGAGCAGTTTGCGGCGGCACTCGAAGAGTTTCCACCAGAGGCGGGGGAAGGCTTTGCGGTTGTCAATTCTGTTCCTTTTCGAGATGGACAGTTTGATTTTGAGACGATCGCCGAGATCATTGCCAAGTTAGACAAGTCGATTCGGTATCAGCAGAATCGGATGAGCCAGTATCAGCTTCATCCCTATTCTGATCTGCTGGCGTTTGAGCGGCTGATGCACCTGATTTCTGTGCTGATGCAGTTTCCCGGTTTGGGCAACTGGCAGCAGCAGCATCCCACTTGGCTTCAGCGGATAGCAGGTTCGTCAGAATTTGACAGTGCTGAGGCTGAAATTGCAGCGGTGATTGCTCATCAGCAGGGTGCGGTTTATGCCGATCGACAGGCGATCGCTCGCAATCTAAATTGGTTGCAAATGAACGGGTTTGTGAACGCTCCCTTTTCGATCGCGCCGCTGCAATTTGAACCTGCCGAAACGATCGTCAATCCGCGACTGTTTCCACACCGCTATTCAGACTGGGTGCCGTTCGATCGACTGATGCAGTTGATTCGATTTTTGGCACATTATCCGCAGCTTTATCAAAGTCAAAAGAACGTGCGATCGAATTTGATTGACGGACTCAAACAGCAGGGAATTGTCCCAGAACAGTCGAAGCAGGAAGATTCAAAGCTGCAAAACAATTTGCGAAAAGATATTGAAACTGCACTCAAACCCTATGGCATTATGGCAACCAAACCAATGCGAGACGGCTATTTTGTGGGAACTGGAATTTTGTCTGCGCCGGAACTGCTGCGCGTTTATTACGGGTTGGAATCTCAGGCGAAAACATTTTATCTGATCC
>JAAUTJ010000211.1 GCA_012031475.1 Leptolyngbyaceae cyanobacterium SM1_3_5
CAGAAAGCGCGTGCTAACTTATGAAAAGTGCGTTCTCCACAAGTCACCCCCACACGCCGCCCAAACCCGCGCCATGTCTGCGATCGCGCCCGTTCCCACCCCCCGATGCGCTGGTGCTGACGACGGCACTGCCGTTAAGCCAGCATCCCGCCGCCGTGTATCTCGGCCAGTTGCGTCGCGGGTCACGTCGGACGATGCGCCAGTCGCTTGATGCGATCGCCCGCCTGCTCACCCAAAATCAGGCCGATGCGCTCACGCTCAATTGGGCAGCGTTGCGGTATGTCCACACGGCGGCAATTCGATCGGTCTTGCAAGAAACTTATGCGCCCACGACCGCCAATAAAATGCTCTGTGCCTTGCGACGGGTGTTGAAAGAGGCGTTGCGGTTGGGGCAGATGGCGGCAGACGATTACGCCAAAGCGATCGATCTGCCTGCGATCAAAGGGACACGATTACTACGCGGGTGGGCGCTGAGTCGGAAGGAGGTGCAGGCATTGCTGGACGCTTGTGCGGCTGACCCGACTCCGGCAGGCGTTCGCGATGCGGCCTTGATCGGGCTGCTTCAGGCCGGACTGCGCCGGAGCGAAGTGGTTGGGTTGGATCTGATTGATGTGGAGTTGCCGACTGGGGCACTGACGATTCGCAATGGCAAGGGACAAAAAGACCGACTCGCCTACTTGCCACCGGAAGCACTGGAGGCCGTCGCCGCTTGGATGGCAATTCGCGGCGGGGAAGTTGGAGCGCTGCTGTATCCTGTCCATCGCGTGGGGCGTTTACTGCCGCGCCGTCTGAGCGATCAGGCTGTCCTAAATGCTTTGCAAAAGCGGGCACATCAAGCAGGTGTGGCTCCGTTTTCGCCACATGATTTTCGGCGCACGTTTATTTCAGAACTGCTGGATGCGGGTGTGGACATCGTGACGGTGCAGCAGTTGGTCGGTCATGCGAGTCCGACGACGACGGCTCGGTACGATCGGTGGGGCGAAGCGGCCAAACGGCAGGCCGTCTCCTTGCTCAGTCGCACTTCGGTTGACCGCGATCGATGATGGCTGCTCGACGCGCTAGGGGCGATTGACCAAGGCATCGACTCACTTCTGGCAATGCCCCTAACTGGCGAGATTTAGCGCGTTCGCCCGACTACAGGAACGCCACCCACACTTAGGACAATCCCAGAAAACGCGATCGCTCCCCGACTCGAACTGATAGCGGCACTGCGGGCACAAGTCTGTAACCAGCAGTTGCCACAGCAGCAACTTTAGCTGCTGCGATCGCGTCAAGTGCGGCTCTGCTGTGGGACAGGGGGGCAAAGGCATTTCTTAGGACTGATTATTAGAGAGCCAATACTCACTTCTTCGTGGGAGTTGGCCTATGAAATAAAGATTGACACGGGTGGGACGGTTGCGGTGGACGAAGAGGATTTAGCAATCTGGAATCAACCTCAGCAAATATTGCATCAACGTCAGCGGTTGATATTTCTATACCACCTACCTTCGTATAAGGGTTGGAACACAGATCATCTGGAGCGATAGGTTATTGTGAAGCGTGCATTTCTGACGCTGCATCTTGGCTAGGACGCTGAGTCAATAACACTTTATCAACCCGTGTTCCATCCATATCTACCACCTCAAACTGGAGATGATTCCAGACAAAGCGATCGCCAGAGCTTGGGATACGTCCTAAAGTTGTGATCACAAACCCAGCTAAGGTATGGTAATTTCTAGCTTCTTCTTGCAACAGCAATTCTCTGTTAAACAGGCGTTGGAATTCCTCGATCGGCAACAGACCATCGATTAACCAGGAGCCATCACCGCGCCGCACAACCATTGGTTCTTCAGGGCTTTCAGCAGAGGGCAAATCCCCAAAAATTGCTTCGGTTAGGTCATTCAGTGTAATTAATCCTTCAACATTGCCGTATTCGTCCGCAACCAAAGCAATATGAGTGCCAGAGTCTTTGAACATGCCTAAAACATCTAAAGCTCGAATATTTTCTGCCACATACAGCGGCGGTTGCAGCATGGTCGTTAAATCGATCGACTGCCCGGTTAATAGGCAGATAACAGGCTTCTCACTCGAACGATGCCTAAACAGTGATTCAAAGTCTCTTGACAGACTGGAAACCGCGAATAAGGACTTTCGATAATTTGCTGTTGCGTTTCCTCAAATGGCACCGCCAAGTTAAGCCAATCAATTTCAATGCGCGGGGTCATTAACGCACGAACGGGGCGATCGCCAAGTCGAAAGACGCGACCGATCATTTCTTGCTCTGCGGCTTCAAACAAGCCAGCCTCAGTGCCCTGTTGAATGAACACTTCAATTTCTGCTTCGGTCACCAGCGGCGCTTCTGAGGCTCGAATCCTCAAGATGTTTAACAGTGCATCGGTTGACAGACTCAGAATGTGGACAAAAGGAGCCGTGAGCCGCGACAGCAGGCGCATCGGTCTCGCGATTCGACAGGCGATTTGCTCTGGCTCGTTGAGCGCCACTCGCTTAGGAAACAGTTCGCCGATGACCAGCGATAGGTAGGTAATGACGGTCACTACCAGCCCCAGCCCGATCGCAGCACTATAGGGAGCCAAGAGCGGAACTGAGGCAATTTGCTCACCTAAATAAGCCGCGATCGTTGCACCACCCAAAGCGCCACTGAGAATGCCAATCAGGGTGATGCCAATCTGGACTGTGGAGAGGAAGTCGTTGGGATTGTTCGCGAGCTTCAGAGCCACCAGCGCGTTCCGATTGCCATTTTTAGCCAGTTGTTCCAACCGCACCTTACGAGCAGAAACAATGGCAATCTCAGAACCGGAGAACACCCCATTGGCAACCACTAGCACCAGAATCAAAACAATTTCAAACGCAATGGCAGACATAAGAATTTTTATGAATTAAACAATTCGTTCTCGAATGGCAGCAAGTTTGCAGAACAGTTCCATCTCTACAGTCTTTGCCTTAATTGTTTCAGCTTTTGCTCTCGATTATCGGTGAGGAGTGCTGCAACCAAGTCTTTCACGATGTGGGGAGTTGCCATCACGCTACCGAGGTGGGCACGCCACTTGCTCCAGGAACGCAGCCCTCGTGCAGCGGGTTGAATTCGCCAGAAGCGATTGACCGAGCAAACCATTTCATCGCCAACTGCCGTCACTTCATGCCACCAGCAGGCCGGAATATAGAGGACATCGCCTGGATTCAAGATTACTTCGGAGCGAGATTGAAGTGCCTCCTCAAATTTGGGAAAGGCGTTGAAGTCAGGCCGATCGAGATCAACCTGGCTGTAGGTTGAGCGTAATTTCAACCCGTGCTTCAGATGCGTAGACAAAGGGAAAGGGTAAAGATTGGCAAGCTGCGAAGGTGGAAAAAGAATCAATCGTTTTGTGCCATGCAGTTGCACTAACGTTCCATCAAATGGATCGTAGTGCAGATGCGTGGTGTGCCCTGCCACGCCGACCCACAGGTTATGAGAACTCACAGCCTGCGTTAGTCCCAACCGCAATCCGACTTGAGGCAGAGTGGAGCGTTGCACGAGTGCCGTTTGCTCGATCGAACACTTGCCCAAATACAAATCTTCGGCCTGAGCCTCTCCATTTTCGAGCAGTCGGGCGTACTCCAGAAAGGGCATTGTTTGACTCTCGACACCGCTGCCAATCGTCGTCCAGTGCTGCTTGTTCTGACTTGATCGCGATCGCCCATAATGGCGCACGGGGAATTCGAGAGTTCTGAGTGCTTGGCAGAGATAGTCGAGTGACCAGTCAGGTTCTGCCTCCAACAGGCCACGAATGACAACGGGGATGCCCGGTCGTTGATACTGTTCAGAGAAAATTGCGGCGCTCAGATGCGCGGATTGCTCGCGATCGATGGCAGGAACAGGTTCATTCGACTTGAGTGAATTAGACAACATGGGCAGTTCCTAAAATGGCGACACCTGAATCACGAGCGTTTTTTGCGTTTGCCGGATTTCGGTTCAAATCCCAATTGCGGCTTTTCGGGCTTGGGTGAGTACCGACCGATCGCCTGAGTTTCGTCGTTTTGGCTGGGCACAAGATATTTGGTGTTTCGCTCTCGCAGTTGAGCATCCTGGTCGTTGTAGAAAAATGACAGCAGGGCAAAGCGACGACCGATCGTGACGGGTGTGGCCTCATGCAGCAAAGAACAAGAAAAGATGACCGCTTCACCCACCTCAGGCCGATAAACTTGAGAACCACACTCTGGAAACCATAAGTAGCCACCTCCATATTCAGTTGTGTTCAGGTTGAGCGTCATTGCAAAGCGGCGATGAGCAGTGCCTTTGGTTGTATTGTCGCGGTGACGGCGGAAGAATCCTTGATCGGTGGCATCGTAGCAGGCGACGAGATACCGTTCAAAGCGGGTAATGCTGAACTGAAACGCCTTTTCAATTTCGGGTTTGACTCGTCGCAAGATCAGGTCGTTGATGTGTTGAAGAAGCGGAGGGTCTTGAATGAGAAAGTCACGCCGCTGTTTGAATTCGTAGTCATAGACCTCGACGGTTTTGCCCTCAATCTGACGCATAAATCCAGAGTCTTGCCCACCATCCGCCTCATAAAGCTGAATCAACCGTTGACACAGCTCACGCTCCAACACATTTGGAATTAGCAAAACGGGCGCTTGTCGAGTTGCTAGAGCGGGCGGCGGGAAGTCCTGCAAGGTCTTAGTCGCAAACGTCAAGACTTGTTCAACGTGGTGAACGGGATCATCAACGGGAAGGATTCCGACAGTTTGCAGGTTCTGATTGAGGATGAAGGTGGTGGGAGTGTAGTCAGCGCTCGGTTTTGCAGCAGCATTGGCATGGCAAACCCCATAGCGGGCACTGACGGCACGATCGAAGTCCCAAACTAGCTTGCAGTAAGTGGGATGGATAATCTCGTCTTGAAAAGCGAAGTCGCTTGGGTCACAAAGCACACCAAAAAATGGAACGTTGTGTTGTTTTAAGTAATCCTGTGCAGCTAGAAATTGCTGCAATACTTGCCCGTTGCGATCCATTCGAGAACTGCCTAAGAACGACAAAACGACGCGGTGGCCGCCGACTGTATCAAAGTGAAAGTTTGGGCTAGAAGTCGAAGGGGCAACAAACCAGGGAGCTGGATCTCCGATCGTTAAAATAGCCATCTTGTTATCACCTTTGCACACATTTGCGACGTTCTCCTGAGGCAATCGCGACAATAAAAATTTTGCAGACGGGCAATTGACGAATCAAAAATCCCCAACTCACAGGAATTGGGGAATAAGGGGAGTACGGGAGCGTTTTTCGACGTTAGAAATCCCATCCAACAGGAGCTTGGTACTAGCTTAAGGCGTGATCGATAGAAATCAGGGAGAAGTGTGGGAGGATTTCGGGAGGGTATTAAAGTTGCTTCATGCGGTATCCTAGCCCGTGTACTGTTTCAATCAAATCGTCAGGAGCATTTGCAGCTTTTAACTTTTGTCGCAGTGTTTTGATATGAAATTTGACCGCTTCTTCGGTGGGGGGATCATCGATTGTCCACAGGCGTTCAATAATTCCCGGTCGGCTTAAAACTCGCCGCCCATTGAGTACCAATAATTCCAGGAGGGCATATTCTTTCGGTGTTAAATTCACCAGTTCATTGTCATAGCGAACTTCATAAGTTCCCGAATCGAGCCGGAGCGTACCCCATGACAAACTGGCGCGAGTCGCTGAACTGCCGCGTCGCAGCAAAGCGCGAACTCGTGCCATTAACTCTTCTAAATCGAAGGGTTTCACCATATAGTCATCGGCTCCTGCATCCAGGCCAATAATTTTATCGGCAATGGTGTCACGAGCCGTGAGCATCAAGATCGGAACAGTGGAATTGCGATCGCGCAACTGCTGACATAAGCGAATTCCGCTCGTTTTTGGCAGCGTAATATCAAGCAAAATTAGATCGTATGTTGACACTTCTATCCACTGTTGGGCAACCGCTCCATCATGAGCAACATCAACCGTATGTTGACGATTAATCAGTGCCTCCGTCAACATATCCGCGATTTGAACATCATCTTCAACGACCAGAATTCGCATTACTCGATTCGCTCCGTTGTGTGTCAGGATCGATGCCATCAGAATTTATCTTGACTCTCACTCCAGCATTGTGTCTAGATGTCGATGAAGATGAAAAGGTATGGCAGAAAATGGGTCACGGGTGGATTTGCCTTGGTGCTGGCGCTGATGAGTGCGGTGAGTATTGTCTCCTATCAAAATTCAATTCAACTGGTCAAAAGTGCAACGCAAGTGCGGCAGACCAATGATTTGCTCGATGCGCTCACCGATGTTTCCGCTACGCTTGCTGAGGCAGAATCGCGGCGTTGGAGCTACATTTTGTTTGGCGATCGAGCCGAGTTAGAACAGTATAAAGCCGCGATTCAAAGCTTGGATGGGATTCTAGCTCAACTGCGACAACCACTAGCCGATACCCCAATTCAAAACCAGCGGCTTGACCGATTAGAAGGATTAATTGACGAGCGCATTGCTTTGTTCGAGCAATCGATCGAAACCTATCAGCAAGGCCAAACCGCAATTCGATCGACCGAACCACTCATTACCCAAACCAAACAAAATCTAGATGGCATTCAACAGGTCATTTCAGAACTAGAAACCAAAGAAGAAGAACTACTCGAACTTCAAGTTGAACAATCTCAGTTTAATCTCCAACGAAGAATGCTGATTGAGCCGATCGCGGCGGTGACCACGTTTGCAATTTTGTTTGGGGTATTCACTTTGCTGTATCGCCAAATGACGAAACGACAGCAAGCGGAAGCCATGCAGCAAATGTTGACGCAAGCCAAAGAGTTGAGTGAACTAAAACTCCAGCTTTTCTCAATGGTGTCCCATGAATTTCGCACACCCTTAAGTTTAATTCTCGGATCATCTCAGCTACTTGAAGAGAGCTTAAAAACGCAGGTTGAACCGAGTAAATTAAAAAATTTATACCGAATCCAATCGGGAGCCAAGATGATGAAGCAATTGATTGGCGATATTTTGACCTTAGCAAGAGCAGATGCCGGAAAGCTAGAGTACAACCCAGAATGGGTTGAGATGCAAACGTTTTGTCTCAACTTAGTTGAAGATTTTCAGGTGTTTGGAGAAGCCAAGCGATCGTTGCAATTCACGCAACAAGGAGACCGCACTCACGCTTACGTGGATGAAAAACTTCTCTACTCTATCCTCAGCAATCTACTCTCAAACGCGATTAAGTATTCACCACCTAGCAGCACGATCTATTTCACCTTGATTTGTGAGTCTGAGGCGGTCACGTTTCAGGTGAAAGATGAAGGAATTGGCATTCCAGAAGACTATCAATCTAGACTGTTTGAACCATTCGATCGCGGCGCGAATGTGAAAGAAATTATTGGAACAGGATTAGGATTAGCCGTTGTCAAAAAATGTTTAGATTTACATGAAGGCGAAGTTTCGATCGAAAGTGATACTGAAAAGGGACAACATTCACGATAACCATTCCTCAAGATAGAGCTTATAAAGGAATTTCCCAGGGTTGAAACTGATTATGTTTATTGACCCGCTTCTATGTCCTATTACTGTTTTGTTGCAGTTCTAGTTGTGCTATTTTTTCT
>JAAUTJ010000212.1 GCA_012031475.1 Leptolyngbyaceae cyanobacterium SM1_3_5
CCTGAAAACCTGCCGGACTCAATAAATCCAGCGTACTAGAGATTTGCATGGCTCGCCCAAAGGAGGCGAAGCCACTCGCTTTGATACAGCACTTGCCCGTGCCGCATCGTCAGCAGCAGATCAGCGGGCGTGATGCGAGAGACGACCGAGGCGACTACATTTCGAGTCGATCGCAAATGCGGCTGTGTGAAGTCCAGCAGAACGAGATCGGCAGGCAGTCCCGCTTCCAAATAGCCGTAGGTGTCGCCGCCCAAGAAGGCGCGAATGTTGCTCGTTGCCATTTGCAGAATCGATCGCGGCTCAGGCCGAATCGCATCGCCAAACTGACTTTTGGCAATTTTGTAAGTAAAGTCGAGTTCGGCCAGCAGATTGGGGCTGTTTAGCAAGCCGTTATCGGTTCCCAGCAGCAGATTCGCATCACTTTCCAAGAGGGCAGCGATCGGCGGCAGCGGCAAGCCCAAGTTCGCATTCGCTCTGGGGTTGAGAACAACATTGCGGCGATCGCGAGACAGCAACGCGATTTCTTCGGCAGTGGCAACAGTCGCATGAATGATCAGATCCGGATCATAAAGGTCGATCGCCCGCTCCAAATCGCCTCGCCCCGTCCGCGTCACGCTGAGCGATCGATAGCCGTCGTTTTCCAAACAGTGAATTGCGCGAATTTTGTCAGACGCGATCGCTCGAATTTCCTGCCAGGCGCGATCGGTTAAATCGTTCATTGTGCTTTCCGAAAAGCCATCGGCAACGGTCAGAATCGCTTTCAGTTCTGCGATCGCCTCAGCCTGCAAGCTCGATCGATTCGCTTCCAGTTCCGCCTCGGTAAACGGCAGATCGTGAAACTGACCGAGGACGATCGATCGCACTCCGGTTTGCTCGGATGCTGCCTTGAGCAGTTCCGCTCCGGCCACGCCCTGTTCGCGAAAATCGACATGGGCGATCGTGCCCGTTTGCGCCATGTAGCGCAGGTGGTTGGCAATGTGTTCGAGATGTTCGGCGGGCGATCGCTTTGCCAGTTCGCGATATTTGTAGCCGTGTGGTCGAAAAAATCCTTGTTCCAGCGTCATGCCTGTCGCGCCATCCGGCAGGCACGAATCGCCCATGTGCGTATGAGCGTTGTACAGTCCGGGCATGACGACGATCGCCCCGTGATCGATCGCCTGAACGGGCGCACCCAAATCGAGACGATCGATCGTGTCACTTTTGACAACGAGGCGATCGCAGTGGTGCGGAATTAACTCCGCACCGTGCAGCACAATACAGTCGGAAAGTTCCAGCATCCGGCTAGCGGATGGCCTGAACACGCTGCGGCAGAACCCGAATCAAAATCGCATACAGACCAGCGGCGATGATGATGCCGTTGACAGCCGGAATTCCCCAGCCTAGCTGACCGGAGAGAAATGCGATCGAGGCGGCAGCGACATAGGCGATGATGCCTGCCCAGTTGAAGGCGGGTTGGGGCGAATCGATCGCGGGAAATTGACCTCGGTGACGCAGCCAAAAGTCCGCCATAATAATGCCGCCGACCGGAGGAATGACCGAGCCGAGGAAAATCAGGTAGGGAATGATCTGGTTATAGATGCCGCTGAGCGACAAGATGTAGGCCAGCGTTGCGCCAGCCAAAACGAAAATCGTTCGCTTGGTGACGCGAAAGAAATTCGCTCCGGCCATCGAGAAAGCGTAGATCGTGTTGTCTTGCGTTGTCCAAACGTTGAGAATCAGCAAAATCAAGCCAAAAAACAGCAAGCCCTGCTGCGCCATCGCCTGAATCAGATCTTCGCTGCCATAAACCAAGGTGCAAAAGGCTCCGGTGAAAACCAAAATGCCATTAACGACCAGAAACGCGAGCAGGGTAGTACTGATCGCAGTCTTGCCCGTATCTGCAAAGCGGCTCCAGTTGGTTGACTGCGTTCCACCAGAGATGAACGTGCCGATCACAACGGCGAGCGCGGCAGAGAAACTAAGGTTGCCTGTGGGCGCGATCGCCTGCATCTCGGCAAAGCTGCCCCCATCGCCCAGCGCAATTCCCAAACTGACTGCCAGCAAAATCAACATGGCAGGAACGGCCAGACGGCTGAGCCAGTCCATCGCCGTGTAGCCAAAATAGGCCGTTGCACAAAATCCATACGTGAAAATCAGCACAATCAGCCAGTTCCACGATTCCGGCAGACCCGTTAGCTGATTGAGCGACTGGGCAACAAAGGAATTGGTGACGGCATACCAGCCGATTTGCGTTGCGCCCAAAATGAAATCGACCCAGCGTGACCCGACATTGCCAAAGCTAAAGCGAGCCATCAGCACGGTTGCCAGTCCGCTTTTCTGCGCGATGTAGCCCAAGGCCGCACAGTATGCGCCTAAGATCACGTTGCCGATTAAGATCACCGAAATCAAATCAGGAAAGAAGCGAAAGGCGGGGCCAATTTGTCCACCTGCAATCAGCGTGGTTGAGGTGAAGGCAAAACCGATCATCAAAGGAGCCAGCGACCAAAACGATCGCCGCGCCGACATGGGAACTGGAGAAAGCGGATAGTCCTGGCTGGCCTGTGTGGTTGATGCGCCAATCCCAGGTTCAGAAGTTGTCATGGCTGCCCTTTTTAGAAAACTCTAGGATGGGCTTATTGTTGAGCCTGTCCGGGCGCAAAGAAGTATTGTGTGTGACGAATTGGCGATCGCCCGCGCAAAAGCAATCTACCGCTCTGCGATCGCTTCAACCGCAACTAAGAATTCGGTGACGGCATCGTATCGATCGTGATAGGTGATGTAGCGCGTGAACAAATCCAGCGGGAAATTTTCGATTAGTCCGGTATTTTTGACCTGTTCGTATTGCTGATTTCGCAAGCGATAGATCGTCAGCAGGCCATCTTCCCAGAACCAAACTTCCGCAACGCCCATGCGCCGATAGCCTTCGAGTCGATCGATCCCGCCGCTCGTCACGGTCACTTCAAACACCAAATCGGGATATGGATTTCGCGCCCCAATGCTAAAGGATTCATCTGGCTCATTTCTTGCGCCCTGCTCCTTCCGTCCCAAAGTAGGCTTGCCGCGACTGTAGAACCGAATATTTTTCGATCGCAAATAGGCTTCGAGCAATACGCGCAGGGTTGCCTTTGCGTCTTCATGCTCCTCGCCGATCGTCATAATCTCCAGCGTCCCATCCAAATAGGCCAGCTTCACCCCAGCAAAATCTTCGAGGGAGCGATCGAACTCCTCAAGCTGCTCCCAGGTGAGATCGTGAACAACTTTCGCCTGTTTCGGTTGGAGGAACGTTCCAATCGTGCCGTCATGATTACCTCTAGCAAGGCAGGATTTACACACTACTTTAGTGGGATTTTGCTCAAGACAAAAAAGCGATCGCTTGCTGTTCGCGATCGCCTTTTTGAGAAATCAAGATCAACTTTCCGCCGAAGCTTATCGCAACGCCTGAATGCGCGATCGATAGGCGGCATCATCTTGACCGATGCCTTGATCGGCAGTGGTCGGATTGATGGCGCGTTGTAGGGCAGTGATGCGATCGTTGGTGGCCGGATGGGTGCTTAAGAAGGTGGGAATCGAGCCGCGTCCGGTCAGCTTTTGCATGAAATCGACCATTGCCCCTGGTGCATAGCCCGCGCTGGTGAGGGTGGCAAGGCCAAGCTGATCGGCTTCAAACTCGGCTTGGCGGCTGTGCGGACGGCGAATTGCCAGTTCCACGCCCAAGTTGACCGCAGAACTGCGATCGAGTCCTGCCGCAGTCACGAGGCCAGAGGCGATCGCCGCTTCGCGCATCTGCTCGACCGCATGACGACCTGCAATATGGCCGATTTCGTGGCCGATGACGCTGGCAAGTTGCGCTTCGTTGTCTGCCGTCTCCATCAAGCCCGTTGTCACATAGACATAGCCGCCCATTGTCGCAAACGCATTCACCTGATCGTTATCGACCACTTGAAACACATAAGGGATGTCGGGACGGCTGCTGAAGGGTGCGAGGCGCTGACCAATTTCGTTGACATAGCTGCGGATGTTGGCGTCGCTGACGAGGCGAAATTCTTGGCTGGTAAGCTGGTCGTTGATGCGGCGACCGAGTTCGACCTCTTGGCGATCGCCCAAATTGGAAAGCTGAATCACCTGCACCCCGCGCAAAATCAAATCCAGCCAGGGAATCGCCGGACTGGGCTGCGCCGTAGACAAAATCAAGCTCAGGGCAACCAAGGTTGAAATTAAGCCATACAGCCAGCGACGACGCAGCCGATCGATCGAGCCAAGCAGAGTTTGAAGCAGCATAGAGGGTTGGCTGAAAGTGGAACAGGGACGATAAGCTGGGCGACGATCGCGATCGCAATTTTGTTGCCCTGCTAGAATTCTAAAAAATTTGTGCGCTTCGATCGGCAAAACTGCTAGAGTGCCTTCTGGAGATGCGTTTGGTAAAGCGGTATGGCAATTCTTGATTCTCAAGGACGACTGTTTGGCAAGGTTAGCCTGCTGGACATTGGTGCGGCACTGGTGATCTTGCTGGTGATTTTTGGGGTGTTTTTCTACCCTGGCACAGGCGGCTCGGTGGCGCAAGTCGGCACTCAGACCAAGGCGATCGAGGTGGATGCCATTGTGCGCGGCTTATCGGTGGCTCAGCCCGACAAGCTGATGACCGACATCAAAGCGGCTCAAAAAACGAATATCATCATCCGCAATCAGCCTTACGGCCAAATCAACGTGAAGGACGTGAAGCCGCTGCCGCGCACCGTCACTGTTTCGCAGCCGGATGGCAGCGTCAAAGCTTTTCCTGACCCGCGCCCGGAGATGGCCTACAGTGCCGATATGCTGATGACTTTGGGCGGCAACGCGAATATTACCGACGATGGCCCCGTGTTGGGAAATAACAAAATCAAAATCGGAACGCCGATCGAACTCGAAGGCCAAACCTATCGCTTCAACGCCACGATCGTCGAAGTTCGCATTCCACAATAAGCCCGTTCAATCTAAAAGAATCGCCCCGCTCGATCGCCCTTTCGGACATAGCATCGGGGCGATTTTTCTAACGGTTTTTCTAACCTAGCCTTGCTGATTCGCAAAAGCCGCCAGCGGCTCGATCGTTCCGCTATGAATTTGGTTCGCCGTGCCAAGGACTCACCTGCACGATACCGTTTGGCGTGAAGACCACACGCATCTGCGCGATCGGCTCACGGTTGGGCGCATTTGGGTCGATCGGCTGATAGCTGTTGTCGAGCAGCGGCGTTTCACGCACATGCGCGATCGAAGCGTCATTCACAAACTTGAAGCCCAAAATATCGCCTTCTCTGGAAACCGCAACGCGATATTCAAGCGGATCATCAAAGGCAGGCGGCTTTTGCGTCCACTCGCGAGCAAGCTGGTCGCGCAAATCGAGCTTAAGCTGACGAATCGTTTCTGCGTTGGTAATTTCCGGCGTGTTGTTCAGCAGCGCGGTCACGTCGGCTTCGCTGGGTGTTGCGCCCGGACTGGGAGACGCGATCGGGCTGTCGGTCGGGCTGTCGATCGAATCGGGTGAAGGCGTTTCGGCGGCGGGAGTGTCGATCGAATCGGGTTCGGGTGGACTGCCTGCCGCTGGGTCAGGCGTGGGCGACACTTCGCTGATCGCACCCGACGAGGTGTTTTCACTCGCAGGTTCAGGGCGGCGCACTTCAGGAATGGGAACGAAGAACAGCAAGGCGGCGGCGGCGGCCAAGCTCGACAGGCCGATCGCGGCGGGTGCGGCTCGCTGGGCGATCGGTTCGCTGGCGGCAACATAGCGCTTGGAGAGCGGCGCGAGAGCGAGCTTGAAATCTGGCAGCGTTTGCGGATCGGCCACAAACTGATCGATCGCTTCAACCAGATCGAAAAGCTGAACGGTACCGAGATCGATCGCTTGCGGTTGCGCTCCATCGGCTTGAGGCAGGACGGTGAGGCGATGATGATTGGCATCGAGCTTTTGAAGCTGGACGACGCCCTGCGCGATCGGATGCTGAATGCCGCTCAAAAATTCCTGGGCATATTGCGAGACGCAGGCCGCAAGGCTTTCAAAAATTCGCGTCCGCCTGCGATCGGCTGTTCGTTGCCGCTGAAGTGACATTCGGCATTCACCAGAATCGACAACAGCGGACGAATCGGATCAACCGGAACGGCGGGATCGCCCAGTCCTTGCAGAATCAATTTGCAGTTGGGCAGGCTGTATTGGCGCAGAATCGTCATGCTACTTCTCCATCAAACAGGCTGCTCCAAAGTCGCTGCGATCCCGCCGTGCCTGTGCAAAACAGCAGTTGGCCGAGCAGATCGATCGCCAAGTCGTTTAATTGCTGATCCGTGCTGCTGTAGGCCGTCACCAGCGTTCGACGCGGATTCATGCGGGCGCGGAAGTGAGCGCGGAAGCGTTCCAAATATTGACTCAGCAAATAGTGCTGATCGAGCGGCAATGCCTTTTCGCGCAACTGCTGCTCCACCATCAGAAGTTGCCGAACCAAAACCGTCAGGCGGCGAGCGAGATGACAGGCAATCAGGACGAGGGCTTTGGCTTCCATCAGGCTCAGCGGGCGGCGCGGATTGAAGCGTTGCCGCCAAGGATTCGTGCTTCGCATTCGCCAGAGCGAAACGCGATTGTGAATCACGCTTTTAAGGTCGAGTTCATCAACCGTTGCCAAAATCGCCTCGGAGCCGCCCAAGTCGAGCGCTTCGATCGCCAGCAGCAGCAAATCAATCTGCACCCGTGCCCGACGCGGACACTCGCCATCCGCAGAGTTTGGATTCGGCAGCGTTTCGAGAATGAGAGGAATCGGGGCGGGTGGACTTTGTACTTGCATTACCCTAGGGGAAAGATTCAGCAGAATTCTATCAGAACAAAGATGCAGCAACGAAATACAGCGATGGCAAAGCCGACGTTGCGCGGCAGAGCAAGTCGGTTTCACCAAGTTTCTTGACGATCGATCGTCCTTCAGTGTGCCCGCGCTCTACCTTTGCTGCATCAGTGCCACTTCATCCTTCAAGCAGTCGATCGCAACTTCCGTAAGATTATGCTTCGATCGGGTTACGCTTCGACCTTGACGCCGCGCCAAAACGCAATGTAGCCTTCGATATTTTTGGCTTTATCTTTCGTGGTCGGATAGTACCAAGCGGCATCTTTGTTCACCTGTCCATCGACTTCGAGCGAGTAGTAGCTGGCGACGCCTTTCCAGGGACAGGTGGTGTGCGTTTCGCTGGGCTTGAAGTACTCACTCTTAATGGCATCTGGCGGAAAATACTGGTTGCCTTCTACGACCTCGGTGCGATCGCTTTCGGCTAAAACCACGCCGTTCCAAATTGCTTTTGGCATAAAAACTCGTCTCCTGCGGATTCTTTCACATTGATCTGCACCAACCATTTATTTTAACGTTCCTGTCTCCAATGGCGCGATCCCGTTTCGCAAGCTAAAGCGATCGCGCCGGACGCCAACAGCGGCTCTATCGATCGGTAGATGCTAAATCAACTCCTGCGCCCTGATGCTCTGAAGTGCGCCCAAACCTGATAGATTTGGACGAGTATTCCCAAACAAGATTTAGCAAGATGAGAGTCCTAGTAATTGGTGGCGGATGCTATGCGGATGGGCAACC